>JAQBYK010000017.1 GCA_027622635.1 bacterium | reverse complement strand
CACCAAAGCAATTTGTGATCTGACAAACTATTTTAATGGAGGAATAAATTTTGCGTATTCTCTCACGTGAGAAGTAGTCACTCTTTTGCCCTTAACGTAGCCCTTCAAGGCCTTGGGAGACATATTAAGCAACATTTTTACCAACCACGCTATTATTTATAGAATCTTCCGTTTGGTTATTGCAGGTCTAAGAATCTACCTCTTGATTCTTGCAGTTCTCTTGAAAATCTGTTATAATTAAACAAATTATTTAAAATAAAAACAAATATGAAAAAGAAAACAACTAAAGCCCATTCTGGGCCTAGAACTAACCATTCCAGGAATAGGGTTTTGCTTGCCCTGGTAGTACTTGTGCTGGCTGCTGCCTCATTGGTCTTCTTCAAAGGAGGAGATCGATATACAGGTTTTATCAAGGGAGTAGATCCTAATCCATCTTACGGTAGATGTCTTGAAGTCAAAAAGATCTGGGATGGTGGATCCTGGACTCAGTATTATGGTAGTACCGATGAACCTTCCGTTTGTAAGAATTTGTACAGTTATGATGATTGGGAAAATCCATCATATTACTATTGTGTAGATACGAAGGTTCTTTGGGAAGAAGGTGATTGGACTGCTAAATATGGTAGTTCTTTAATAGTTACAAAATGCCAAAATTTATATTATAACTATTCTACCTGGTATACCAAATATCCAAAATATTATGAATGCAGTTGGTTGAAGCAACTATGGGATGAAGGTGGGTTTACCTATAGATTTGGTTGGCCTTCTTATCCTTCTATGGGTACTTGTAAGGAAGTTTATTATACTGTTCCTTATAATTGGAATGATAATCCGGGAGAATATGATGGGGATTATACACCATGGAGGTGTGCACTTGTAAAAGAAATGTGGGATGAAGGTGGATTTACAGATAGATTTTCGGGATACGGCATAGGAAATGATGCTTCTTTATGTAAATCATATTACTACACAAATCCATATACATGGTTAGATTCGCCACCCCAATATTATGATGGGCCATATCAACCCTGGACTTGTTCCAAAATTAAGACTTTATGGGATGAGGGTGGATATACTGAGAGATTTGGTTCAACCGGACTGGAATCCGGGTGCGCACATAGATATTACGAGTATCCGTATACATGGGGCGGATCATACAATTCTACTTACTATGGAAAGTATACGAAGGAAAAATGTGACGAGGTAAAAGAGCTATGGGATGAAGGTGGTTATACCGATAGATTTGCAGGTACAGATAGGTCAAATGATCCGTATGAATGTAGTTATTACTTTGATACATATCCACATAATTTATATTATGGAGGATTTGGAGATGGTGGATACGGGTCTACTTATACCGGTAAATATACTCAAAATTATTGTTGGGATGTAAAGGATCTTTGGGAAGAAGGTGGTTGGACTGAAAGATATGGAAGCACAAGTGCTCCTTCTTACTGTAAATTCTTGTTTTTCGATGTTCCTTATAACTGGGTAGATTATCCAGGTGATTATGAGGAACCGGAAGACCCCGAGCCGCCAAAACCTGAACCGCCAAAGCCCGAACCGCCAAAGCCGGAACCACCAAAGCCGGAACCGGCTAAATGTGCAGGATTCTCAGATATTGATACGAATTCTAAATACTGTGATGCAATTAAGTGGGCAAAGGAAAACGACATTGTAAGTGGTTATGCTGATGGTGAATTCAAGCCATACAAACAAATCAATAGAGTAGAAATATTGAAGGTGGTTTTGGAATCTACCGGATATAAAATCTATAAATACAATCCTCCTTTTGATGGAGATCTGGGATTCTCAGATGTTTATACCGGACAATGGTATATGCCTTACATAAAAACAGCTAAACAACATGGTATTTTTACAGGTGATTCCGATAGCGATACCGCAAGGCCCAATGAATCAGTTAACAGAGTTGAGTCATTGAAAATGCTCTTTAAAGCTATTGAGTTTATTGATGATTATAAAATACCACTTTGCAGAACTTTACCATTTTATGATGTGACTTATAACGATTGGTATTATGATTTTGCATGCGCCTCATATCTATACTCTCTGTATGATCTGGCTAATCCTTACGCTTTTGAGCCGGGAACAGTGGCATCCAGAGGGGATGTAGTGCTTATGCTTTATAGGTTAGATAAACAGTTATAATTAAAATTCGAAAAGGCTCTAAGTAAAATTAGGGCCTTTTTGCTATACTGTTTTCATGAAGAAAATATACCTTGGAGTATTTTTGATTCCGCTGGTTGTAAATCCTCTTGGATTTGAGATTTACTCTGCTTCAAAGTTGTCCTGGTTTTTGTTTTTCTTGGCGATTTTTGCACTTGGACTTGTTCTTAGTAATAAGATTGAAGTGATGAGGAATAAAATGCTTTATTATTATTTGGGCGCTCTCCTAGCTTCTCTCTTTTTGTCTACGATTTTTTCGGTTACTCCCATACAAAGTCTTTTTGGGGAATACCACTATGCAAAGGGATTTTTGCTTTATCTGCTTTTGATAGGGCATTTGTTTATTTGTTTGCATTTGTTTAGTGATGGGCGATTTCGGAAGAAATTTTTCAAGATTGTGAAGATTGTGGCGGCTATTTTGTCTGTGCATGCGATTTTGCAGTATTTCAATCCTGAGAACGCGGAGCATTTGTTTAGGTCTTATGCCACTGTGGGACAGCCAAATTTTCTGGCGCAACTTTTGATTTTTCCATTCTTCTTGCTTGGTTTTGAATTGTTGGATGAAGACAGAGGAAAGAAGGAGTCGGCCATGAGTGTTTTGTTATTTGTTCTGGTTGGCTTGGCTATCTTTTTGACCAGGAGCAGAGCGGTTATATTGGGTGTTATGGCTTCCGCATACCTTGGGTTCTTGTTCTTCTCGAATGTGAAACGTTTGTATAAATGGCTTTTAACAGCTGGTCTTGTTGCAATTGCCGGTGCCTTGCCATTTATTGGTTTTATAGATATGCGCTCAATCAGTTCCAGGGGTTTGCTTTGGGAGGGAAGTTTGAAATTACTTGATAAATGGTACGTGTTGCTTGGAACGGGTTTAAATTCATTCTATAGGGAGTTTGTTAGAGTTATGCCCAAGGAAGCTTTTAATACCGAACAGTTCTATACGACCCCTTCAAGTCCTCACAATGAGATCCTGGAAGCTCTGCTCGAAAGAGGTTTGCTTGGGTTGATTCTATATTTAGTTCCCATTGTTTTTATTGCCTGGCTACTTATTCGGAAAAAAATTAAAAGCAGAGACGGCAAAGTGGCGATATTTGCGATAATTGCTTATTTGGTCTCTGTTCAGTTTAGTTTTTCCGTACTTGAGCACTTTGTTTATCTTATCGCGTTTTGGGCTATTCTTCTTCTGGAGCAGCTTGAGTTTGATGATGCTAAACGGACTATGAAGCATTTTGTTTGGAAGGGGGGGCTGGCTTTGCTTGCTGTTTCGTTGTTTGTGAGCTCTTTGCTTATTCTAAAGACTGATTTACTCTTGGCCAAGGGCTTTGAACAATATGCCATGGGTAATCCGGCTGCTTTCGATGTTTTGGAGGAAGCCGTTAATAATACTCCTGTTTTCACTTATCCAAGGAGGATTGTGATAAAACTTTTTGCAGATGAAAGGGCGGGTGAACTTGTAGATCATCTCGAGGCTTATAGAAGAATAAGTGGTGAAGATTATTACTATAATATTCTTGGGATGAAAATGGCTGCAAATGAAGGGGATTTTGATTTGGTTGAGGATCATTATTTGAAGGCCGGAGAAGCTGCTCCCAATTTGCCTATTTTATATACGGAAGCCGGTGATATCTATTTTGAGAATGGAAATTGTGAGAAAGCTCTTGAAATGTATGGGATTTTGAAGTCTTTGGCGCCTGTTTATGAGGAGGGTAGTGAGGAAAAGCGACTTTTCGAGAAGCACGCCACGGGGTTTGTGGTTGCTATGGAAAGGATGGCGGAGTGTGAGTGAAATTGGGCACTTTTGAAGGTTGATTAGAGGGATTGCTTGGCCTAGACCTTGTGGTTTTTGCTAAAATATGGTATGATACTAGTGCTATTATTAAACAAAAATAAAAATGGAAAATCAAAATGATCCCTTCAATGGGCAAGTTCCCGGTGATGTTCAAAAAAAGAGTAATACCGGAAAGATAATTGCTGCCGTTTTGGCTGTGCTTGTTCTTGGTGGCGGAGCCTACTATTTTAGTTCTGGATCTAGTCTTTTTAAGGGGTTTATTGGCGAGAAACCGCCGGAATGTGAAGGTAGATGTATTGATGAAAAGAGTTCAACACCGCCGGGAGAGCCTGAACAAGGTGATTATGCAAATGTTGAGGAGGTTGCTGTTCCTCTTGGTATCAATGAGTGTGTGACGCTTAAAGAGGAGTGGGATGAGGGAGGATGGACTGCAAATCATCGGGGTGGTGATATTAGTGAACCAGCAATTTGTGCGACTTACTATCAGGATCTTTGGTATGGTGAAGATGATTCAACACCGGCTGAGGAGCCTGTTGTGCTTGAGGTAGTTGATGAGGAGGACGATGGAGAATACCTTGCTCAAGTGTGTCCTTGGTTCTCAGTTTCTGGAGCAGGTGAGTATGTTAGTTGTGAAGGTAATGGATTTTGGATTGAGATACCAGATAACAACTTTACTGTTACGGTCAATTCAGTTAATTCAGAGAGTGCTAATTTAACATTTCAATCTTATACCTCTGAAGGGCAAATTGAGGAATTCAATGCTGAAATTGATAAAGGCTATGGATTTGAGATAAACCCAAATCTTACGATCGAATATTTAGATTCTTTCTATCTTGATGGTTCGATAATTCAAATGATAAAGCTCAGTATCAATACTTTGTGATTGTTTTTTAGAGTGTTTTGAAGATTTGTACTGTTTCCTTGTGAATATTGCTGTTGCTTGCAAAGAGATCTTGGCCAAAGAGATCCAGTTGGTTGCCGTTTATGTCTGTTACCTGACCGCCGGCCTCTTTTACTATGAGAGCTCCGGCTGCGATGTCCCAGGCTTGAAGCCCCAGCTCCCAGTGTGCGTCAAAGTGGCCTCTGGCGACACTACAGAGGTCCAGTGATGCCGCGCCCCAGCGTCTCACTCCGCGGCATTTTTCGAGGATTGCAGCGAAGTATGGCATATTGGTTTGTTTGTTTTTGTAGGGGAAGCCGGTTGCATATACTGCGTCTATGACTTTTTTGGTCTTGGAAACTTTAATCCTTTTTGAGTTTAGGTAGGCGCCTTTGCCTTTTTGGGCTGTGTAGAGTTGTTTAAGTGCTGGTGCGTAGACTACACCCGCTATCAGTTCACCTTCCAGGTATTCGAAGTTTTTGGAGCTTTTTGAGGATTTTGTTTTGAATATGCCGATAGAAACAGCGTATTGATCCATGCCGTTTGCAAAATTTGTGGTTCCATCTATTGGGTCTATGATCCAGATGTAAGGAGCTTGCGCAATTTTGGCTAGATCTTTAGCCGAGTGTGATTCTTCTGCGATTATGCCGTGATCCGGGTAAGCGGATAGAATTTCTTTTATAATCAATTTCTCAGAAGCTTTGTCAGCATTTGTTACAAGGTCGCGGATTCCTTTCTTTGTAACTTTCAGTGATTTTTTTTGCTCTTTTAAAATAAATGTACCGGCTTTTTTTGCCGTTTTAACTGCGTAATCGAGAATATTCATGATATCAGGATAGATACTTTTCATTATTGAGGCAAGTGCCGGACTCAGACGAGGCTTTGTTGTAAAAGGAAGATTCTCGTGTTAGGATTCAGTTCATGGATAAATTTGTTCTAAAGAGCGGCTATAAGCCAAAAGGCGATCAACCTCAGGCAATAAAAAGGGTTTGTGAGGGTATAAGAAAAGGTGAGCAACACCAGACATTACTTGGAGTCACGGGCTCCGGGAAAACTTTCACCATGGCGAAGGTTGTGGAGGAATTGCAGAGGCCAACATTGGTTTTAGCGCACAACAAGACTCTTGCAGCTCAGCTATGTAGTGAGTTTCAGGATTTTTTTCCCGATAATGCCGTAAGTTACTTTGTTTCTTATTATGACTATTATCAGCCTGAGGCTTATATGCCTTCCACCGATACTTACATTGAGAAAGATGCATCAATTAATGAGGAAATCAGTAAGTTTAGACATGCTGCCACAAATAATTTGCTTTCAAGAAAAGATGTTTTGATTGTTGCGTCCGTTTCTTGTATTTACGGTCTTGGTTCCGTAGAGGATTACAACCAATTGGCTCAAAAGGTCTCAGTTGGTGAGACTATTGTTAGGGATAAATTCCTCAGACATTTGACTGATCTGCAATATACGAGATCGCATATGGAGTTTAAGAATGGGATGTTTCATGTGTTGGGAGATACTATCGAAGTTTTTCCTCCGGATAGAGATACGGTTTTTAGATTGGAATTTTTTGGGGATGAAATTGAAGCAATCAGCGAGGTTGATAGTTTTACGGGAGAACTTTTGAAAGAGCTTAATAGCGTGACTATCTTCCCCGCAAAGCACGATGTGACTACTCATGAAAAAATAGATCGTGCTGTTGTTGGAATACGCAAAGATATGGAAATCAGATATAATGAGCTCAAGAAAACAGGAAGAATCATTGAGGCTGAACGTATAAAAACGCGTACTGAATACGATTTAGAGATTCTTCTTGAGACCGGTTATTGTTCAGGTATTGAGAATTATACTCGATATTTGAGCGGTAAAGCTCCAGGTGATCAGCCTTCAACATTGTTGGATTATTTGCCGGATGATTTTATTCTCTTCCTGGATGAATCACACATGACTGTTCCTCAAATTGGAGGAATGCATAACGGGAATTTTTCTCGCAAACAAACTTTAGTTGAGCATGGATTTCGCCTTCCTTCCGCACACGATAATCGGCCTCTTAAATTTGAGGAGTTCAAGGGTTACATGAAAAACACTGTATTTGTTTCGGCTACTCCGGGCAAATATGAAATGGAGCATACTAAAAAGAAAAATATCATTGAACTTGTGGTTAGGCCGACCGGTCTTATTGATCCCGAGATTTCCGTTAGACCCAGCAAGGGGCAGATGGAGGATTTGATTAAAGAAATTAATAAGAGAGTAAAGGTAGGGGAAAGGGTGCTCATCACTACTTTGACTAAGCGTAACGCGGAGGATTTAACAGACTTTTTGACTGATGCTGATTTGCGTGTTAAGTATTTACATTCCGATATTGATACTATCGAGAGGATTGAAATTATTAGAGATTTAAGGCTGGGTAAGTTTGATGTTTTAGTTGGGATAAATCTTCTTAGAGAGGGGCTTGATTTGCCTGAGGTTAGTTTGGTGGCGATTTTGGATGCTGATAAGCAGGGGTTTTTGAGAAGTGCCAGTGCTTTAATTCAAAATGTTGGGCGTTGTGCCCGTAATGTTAATGGATTTGTGATTATGTATGCGGATAAAATTACAGATGCGATGGAAAAATGCATTTCGGAGACCCTGAGGAGAAGAGAAAAACAAATTGTCTATAATAAAGCTCATGGCATTACTCCCGAAACAATTATTAAAGCCGTAAAGGATATTGCTCAATTTGGAGGCAAGAAGAAGGACAAGGGAAGAACCCTTGATTTAAAGAAAATTCCCAAGGATGAAGCGAATAGGCTTATTCGTACTCTTGAAGCGAAAATGGAAATTGCCAGTCAAAACATGGAGTTTGAAAAAGCCGCGGAACTTCGAGATGAGATTGAAGCTATGCGGGAGGAGTTTGGGTTTTAAAGACCGTGTCCTCCGCCTCCTCCGAAGCCTCCTCCGGAAAATCCTCCGGAGAATCCGCTTCCTCCGCTCCAGCCACCCCCACCTTTACCGCCCGGTTTGGATACAATATTTGTTGAAGTTTTGTAGCTGAAGTTTTGAAGACGATTTCCAAAATATGCCATTGAAAATCTGTCATTATGCCAGTTTCCGTATCCTATAAACCAGTCTGGGGCAGTTTTGATTATCCCTGCGAAGGCTTCCGACCATTTTTCGACTAAACCGAAAGAAATTGCATATGGAAGCAGTTTTTCGAACAGTATATTGTTGTCTTCCTGAAACTTAAGACGATCTTTTTCAGCGGTTTTAATGTATTCGAATAGTCCTTTCAATTCGTAGTATGTTTCTGTTCCTTTCTTGGTTTTTCTTGGCATATGGTAACCGAAAATCATTATGATGATCTCTGAGATTAATAATCCAACACCAGTTGCACCTGAAAACATTGTTACAACCAGTCCCATCAGTTGCAATGTAAGCACCAGACTTACTCCCCCCATGGTCATGTAGAAACTCCTTATACTTGCCGGATTGTGGGGGAAGAAGCCATCTTTGATCAACTGTTTAAAAATCTCTTTTTTAAGAGGTTTAATGTGTGTGTAAAAGCTGTTTTGAAGATCCGAAATTTTTACACTCATGCCTACTTTATTGTGTTTGAATATCGCTTTTAACATTTGGTCTTCATATTCTTTTTCGAATACCCATTGTTTGATTAGCTCTAATTCATAATCAGTATTTTTTCCTATTAATCCTTTTTTCTTCAACTCGGTGATTTTTATATGTCCTTTGATTGCGTGGTCAATGATGGTAGCTGTTATGTCTCGAGGATCAATTTTTTCATCAATCAGCGTGCCGGTTTCACTGGGAAGAAGTCCTTGCGGTGGTTTGTAATGCGGCATTACCGTGGTTTTGAGTGTTTTTTCATCACGTCCTTTGTGGTACCAGAGGAGATACATTATTATGAAGGTCAGTGGGGCAAGGAGGATACCTTTGTTTTCGATTAATGCCCATATGAGGAGTTGCCATATTCCGGTTTGCGAAACTGTGTTTGGCGGAAGTGCGATGACTACTGTGAGATTTTCGTAGGCCTCTAAAGGTTTTTTAGATGTGAAAGTTATAATTTTCTCATTTGTTGTCCATTCACAATCCGAATTAGTATATCCATATTTGCCGGTTATACATTTTATATTTGTTGGCTCTACCGGTAGATGAATTGTTGCTGAGACTTTGTTCATTGCGACTACCCAATCTGTGCCGTTTACATTCCAATAGAATTCGTCGTGTTCATCAAAAAAATTAAAGATGTTTCTGGCTGAATATTTTAAAATGAATGTGGCTTCTTCATAGATTTGGCTATCGTCCTCGGTTTTCATCGGAATGTTTAGATAACCGTTTTCTTTGTAGGTATCGGTGCTCCAGGGATTTCCGTTTTCGTCTATTGCACTTTTGTAGTCGATTTTCGCGAATCTACCATTAACATACTTATAAGGAATGCTTCGTAGCATTCCCTTGTGTGATTCATTTGTAAAATCAGCGATAATGGTTTCGGTTACTTCTACAAGGCCATTTTCATTTATGAATATTTCCGCATGAAAAGAATCGATTTGCCAGTTTTCAGTGTAGGCTGCTTGTGCGACTGTGGTATGCGAAAAGACAAGTAGAAATAAAGCTAAGGCTTTTAGGATTTTATTCATTTTTGGTTTCTGGCTTGTCGTTTTCGGGCGCTGGTGCGGTTCCGACCTTGCTTTCTGATGTTTCTGATCCATTTGATGGCTCCGCTGGCGCTGCGCCATCATGAAAATCCACTTTTACATTTTTCTTCTCTTCATCAGTTGCCTGGAAGAATTCTTTTTTGGTGAACCCAAGAGGGCCGGCTATCAGATTGTTTGGAAATACTTCGATTTTTGTATTAAAGTCGCGAACAGTTGCATTGTAATAACGGCGGGACATTTGTATATGTTCTTCAATTTCTGAGAGAGTTTTTTGAAGTTCAAGGAAGTTTTGGTTGGCTTTAAGGTCCGGATATTGTTCCGCAAGTGCAAAAATGCTTTTTAAGGCACCTGTCAAAACGTTTTCCGCTTGTTCCTTATCTTGGATTGATTGTGCACCCATCGCTGCAGTACGAGCCTTTGTAACTTCTTCTAAAGTGCTTGCCTCGTGTGTTGCGTAGCCTTTAACTGTTTCAACAATGTTTGGAATAAGGTCATATCTTCGTTTAAGTTGTGTGTCTATGTCCGCCCAGGCTTCATTTGCTTTGTTTCTGAGACGTACCAGGCTGTTATATACACCTACCACAAGAGCCAGAACTATGGCCAGACCGAGAAGAACAAAGATTACGATGTTACCCATGGGCGTATTGTACTAGCTTGCTTATTAATTGATCAAGCTTTTAATTTTTGATAGATTTCTTCGCATTTTTCTCCATCCAGGCAATTATCCATCCACGCTTTAATGTAGTCCGGGCGGCGATTTTGGTAATTTAGGTAATACGCGTGTTCCCATACGTCCAGCCCTATGATTGGGGATTTCCCTTCCATTAGAGGATTGTCCTGATTTGGGGTGGAGCTTATTTCAAGTTCTCCGTCTTGGTTTAATGATAACCAGGCCCAGCCGGATCCGAATCGAGTGGCTGCTGCGTTTGCAAATTCTTCTTTGAAATTTTCCAGGCTTTCCCATTTATTTTCTATGTCTGCTTTTAATTTCCCTGTAGCGGGCGTGGCATCTTTAGCCATGATTTTCCAAAATAAAGAATGATTGTAATGCCCTCCGCCATTATTTCTGACTGCTGAGGCTATATCTTCGGGTACTAAATCTAAATTTCGGAGCAATTCTTCCAATGGTTTTTCGACAAGATCCGGATATTTTTCAAGAGCTGCGTTTAGTTTATCTACATATCCCTGATGGTGTTTGCCGTGATGGATCTCCATAGTTTTGGCATCTATGTGAGGTTCCAGTGCATCGAATGAGTATGGTAAGTCCGGTAGAGTATGTGGCATGATGAATTAGGTTAGATGTTGCGGACAATTTAGCATAAGGCATCTTACTTATAAAGCTCTGTGTCAGGATGAAATGATGCCCATGCAAACCAAAATAGTCTTATTGGTATGATTGGCTCACCCGAGTCCAGGTTTGTGGCTTTTATTTCTCCCGAATCCAAGAGTTCTATTTGGATATTTATTCCTCCCAGCTTTTCTTTAATTTTACCATCTCTCAAAAGCGCTTCTCTTGTATAGGCCTTGGATGAGCCGTCTACCTCTATTCCGTAGATCGGAGTTTTGATTTGGATACTATCGTTTAAGCTACCAACCTGGAAGTAAAGATCGTCGTCCGATTCGTATGTGCCATATGGATATGCGCTATAGTCTCTTGAATAACCCGTGTCTGTGCTTAGGACCTCCGTAGAAGGAAATTCTTTTTTCCATTGTCCCCAGGTTGTAGTGGAAATTGGTACTTGCGTAAGTATCTCATTCCTTAAGGCAGCGGGCCCTACAATGCCTTCTCCCGTAATTTGCTGCCATAGGTTGCCTTCATAACGGTCATACATTACCAGGTCGGAATTGTGAAGTTTACCCGATACTCCAAGTTCTGTGATTACTCCATCTACTTTTCGTTCAAATGCCAGGGCGGATCCGCAAAGTGGGCAAAATGTAATTGCAATTGGATCTCCGGCTATTTCGTCATTTACAATTTCATGCCAATTAAGAATGCGTTGTGGATATGCTCTTTGTACACCTTTGTATTCGATGGCGAAAACCATGTCTTCATCGTTTAGCCAAAGATTAGCAGCTTCAACCGATTGAAACTTTGGATTTTCGATAGAAGGAATGCAGTCTTTTCCCGTGAAACAGCCATCAAGAAGTGCAGATTCTTTGATTTTGGCACCTTCAAAATCATTCTGAAGCCCTACGTCTTTAACTATTGTTTTACTTTCCGCGATTATTTCGACCTTTTCTTCAACAACTTTTTCTTTAATGCAGGCTGTTAAAAGGAATGTGCTTAGTATTATTATTGATATTTTTTTCATAAATCCAGTTTTTGTTTAAGCAGGTCTATTCCTCCACCTGACCATTTTTTTACTTCATTACCGGTTTCATCGATTTGTACGAGTGTGTGCTGTATGTTTATGTCGTATTTTTTCCTTAGTTCCGTTTCAGAATCGTAATCCACTTTAACAATGGTGATTCCGTCGGGAATATCATCATTTCGATCAATTAGCTCCTGATTGAAGGCTTTGCAGGTTGGGCACCATTTTGCTGAGAAGTATAGGATCGCAGTCGAGTTTTTCTGTACTTCTGCCAGGGTTTCCGCTGAATAATCTACAACATTGGTTATTCCGCTTGGTATTTCCGGACTTGTGCCGGTACAAGCTAAGAATGTGAAGAGGGCTAAGGTTGGAAAGATAATTTTTTTCATGTTAGAAATATAACAAAGCTGGTGTTCTTGTGGAAGTGATTTTGGTCACTGTGTTACAATTGCTTCATGAAATACAAGATACTACTTTTGGTTCCTGCAATACTCCTTGGTTTTTCTGTTCCGGTGGCAAGTGTGGAAGGTCCAAAGCAGCTTAATAATCAGCCTTTAGATACCGAAGAATTGCAGTCAACTATTTCAGCTGCTGTTTCGTGGTTTATTCTTGATCAAGAATCAAATGGACATTTTTTGTATGAATATATTCCATTTTTGGATCGATATTCGGACGATGACAATATTGTTAGACAGGCAGGTGCTTTATATGGGTTGGGAGAGATGACCATTCGTGATGTTAACAATAAATATGATGTTAAGGAAACAATGGAAAGTGCGATCTCTTATTTTGTGGAAAATACTCGTGAAGGTGAGTTTAATGGTCAAAAATTCCGCTGTATCTTGAAGAAAGAGACTTATTGTTCACTTGGGGCTGTCAGTTTGGCGGTAATTGGTATAATTGACCTGGTTGAGAAAAATCCGGAACTTGAAGGTAAATATAGCGATTTAATTGAAGACTATATCGCATATATTTTGGCGATGAAATTGGATGGTGCCGGTTTTAGAGGGTCTTTTTATTTTGGCAAAAAACAAAATAAAACCGAGTCACCATTTGCGAATGGAGAGGCGTTTTTGGCACTGGTTAAGTATTATGAGCGTAATCCTAGGGATGAAGTGAAAGTTGTGATCGATGAATCTTTTGATTATTTTCGTTATGTATATGGGGAGGAATGGGATAGGAATTTCTATCTTTGGGGGATGGCTGCTATAAAGATTTTATATCAGATAGATATTGATAGGCGTTTTGAATATTTCGAGTTTGTTCGTGATTATACAGATTGGAGGATGGAATATTATGCAAGCAGGAGGAACAGTACACGCAATAACTGTGCTTATTTCGAAGGTGTTATCAGTGCTTATTCTGTGTTGTATCCAAATATTTCCGAGGAAAGGAGGGCTTACTATATGGAAGAAATTGATTATTGGTTAACCAGGATTTCCGGTTATCAAGTTGAAGAAGGTGATTTGATGAGGCTGCAATTTAATAACAACAAAGGGAAAAAAGTTAAGCTAACTAATCCGGAAAGGGCTATTGGAGGGTTTTTGACCGCATTGCAGGAACCTGTATTGAGAATTGATTTTACCCAGCATTGCTTGAACTCATATGTTCAGAAATTGATTGATATAGATGGCGAAGAATATTAATAAATCCAGAGTTTTGTTGGAGCTGAATTTTGCCACTCTTCTCTTGTCAGTGGTAGCATTGTTTTTAAGGGTTATCAGTTTATCTGCTACTTTTACCGCTCTTTTTAGGGCTATGTTTGCGGCTGCTGCCTTGTTCATATTTATTCTTTTGTCGAAGCAGAGTTTTAGGTTCAAAAATATAAAAGAATATTTATTTGTATTGTTGCTTGGCATTCTTTTTTCCGCTCACTGGGTTGCATTTTTTTATTCTGTGAAAATCTCTTCTGTTGCTGTTTCCATGATTGCCGTTTTTACTTTTCCAATAATGACGGTTTTTTTGGAGCCTTTATTTTTCAGGCAAAAAATTAGGATTGTGGATATCTTTATTGCTTTAGCTGTTTTGTTTGGTGTGATTTTGGTAGTTCCGGAATTTAACATCCAAAATGATATTACTCGAGGCGTATTGTTTGGCTTGTTGTCTGCGTTATTGTATTCGATGAGGCTTATTGTGATCAAGAAATATCTAATTAAGTCTCCAAGCTCGGTGTTGATGTTTTATCAGGTTTTTATAACCGCAATTGTCTTAAGTCCCATGTTGTATTTTTATGATTATTCCTTTCATGGGAATGATCTGCTTTTTCTCATTCTGTTAGGTGTTATTTTTACCGCACTGGCACATACTATGTTTATCAGGAGTTTGCGTAGTTTGAAGGTGAAAACGGCCAGTATAATTACAGGAATTCAGCCTGTTTATGCAACAATACTTGCGATTTTTATTTTGAATGAAATCCCAAGTATGAGGGTTGTGTTTGGAGGAATTATTATTGTTTTTGCGGTGATTTTTGAAAGTGTAAAGGTTGAAGCCAGGTCTGTCGATCCGAGCATTTAGCTGTACTATTTGTTTGAAACTAGTTTACGAATTCAAGGTTGGTGGCTTGCCTTTTTGTGCAAAATCGGTTATAATATTGTAATCAAATTAGGAATAAATATAAAAGCATGACTATACCAGAATCAGAAAAACCCAAGGTTTCAGAAAAGCTAAAGCAGGATCCTCTTAAGGAAAGGAAGTATTTAGAGATAATGTTAGGCAGAGAAATCAGTGAAAACGATTGGGTACGGTATCAGGAGAAGTATACAAATGAATTGGAGCAATACAGAAAAGTTGCGCAGGAAAATGCCAATTTGACTGCAAGTGAGATTGCTGATCAGATCATGCAATGTAAGGAGAGTAAAGAGGTGCTTAAAACTACTTTTGAGAGGAATTTTAAATTGGGGAAATATAAAGTGAGACCTGCTGATTTAATGCCAGGCGAGGCTGATACTGTTCCGGCTGGAGTTGAAAAATTACTTGGAAAGCTGGATCTTTTTGAGACTGAAGGACAAGCTGATAAAGTTTGGCACAGGCAAAGAAGAGCTGGCGCAAAATGGTACAATGAGAAACTTGAGGCTGCAAAAGCCCTGGAAAAGACTTTTTCCAGAAAAGGTTTACTTGAAATTAAGAATTTTGTGGGTGACGGCAAATTGAAATCCCTGGTTGAAGAAGTTGTGAAAGATCCAACTTATATGAGTTACAAAGGCCTGAAACGTTTGATAAAAGAAGGGAAAGCAACTAAGGCTGAAGTTTATGGTCCTCATGGATTACTAAATCTTATATTATCTTTCCAAAGATCCGTATCTCCACTTGTAAAAAAAGGAATTTCATATGCTGATTTAGAAAAGCATTTTATTGATGCTACAGCTGACCTTAGTAAGGAGACCGGAACACGATATAGAAGAATTACATTAATTTTTGGAAAAAGGTTGGTCAAGTTTTATGCTGTAAAAAAGGTTTGTATAGAACCACCGACACCGCCGGTTGTGCCACCGACACCGCCGGAGCCACCAAAACCGCCGGAGCCACCAAAACCGCCGGAACCACCAA
>JAQBYK010000016.1 GCA_027622635.1 bacterium | reverse complement strand
GCTCCTGCGAGGGCTAGGGCTAGACCACCCCATTGTGCAAAAAATTCTGCCATGATTTTATTTGGTTAAAAATATATATTTAGTTTTTTTACTTAAAGGTCGTAGTTCGTCTCCGCCTCCTTCCATAAACTTTGTGAAGAATTCCACAAATTGGAGACGTCCCGAATGGATAAACGAACCTAATGCATTTATTAGTAGATTGAAAATGTGGCCACCTATGAATACCACGATGGCAAGAAGCCACCCTATATATGGCAGACCCATTGCAAGCCCGGCAACTATGTTTACCGCCAGTCCGATTATGGCTGTTGCAAGACCCAGGGCCAGTAGACGTGAGTATGAAAGAATGTCACTCATGTATCCAACCAGTCCATATAGAGAAAGTATTCCCGAGAAAAATTTCATTACGATATTTTTTTTGTCTCTTCCTTGAGTGAGAATGAGTACTAGTGCTGCGCCGATTACCCACCATTTTCCGATTGCTTGCAGTAACGGTGATAGATTTAGTGCTGTTGCCAGGATGAAGAATCCTATTCCCGCCAGCATTACTACCCAAGGGAATGAATCCAGCATTGCGTCTTTCTTGCCTACAGTTTTAAGGTCGTGAGCAAATTTCATTGTTACCCCCATTAATACCTGAATAAAGCCGAGTATCAGTGCTAAAATTAGTACTGTAATCGGATCTGCAAGAGCATTAATTTTTTGGAATATGAATAGTAACTCGCCATCCGGAGTTGTATAGGTTAATGCCTGAGGGACTTGTTCCGGAGTAAGTCCGAACCAACCTCCGAAAAGTGCTCCAATAAAAAAGGTTATTACGCCACCATACATGAGTAGTTTTACGAGACTTCTTATACCCGGCGCCAGTTTTAGGAATTTGAGCATTAAGCCCATTGTTATAAACATTACTATTCCATATCCGGCATCAGTAAGGCAAAGTGCAAAGAATATTATAAAGTATGCCGCCAAAAATGGAGTTGGATCCATCTCTGTGTGTTTTGGTAGACCGTAAATTTTGGAAACCGATTCGAAAGGGGACAGGAATTTGTTGTTTTCGATAACAACAGGAGGAACTTCGTCTTTTTCTGTTTCGATTTCGCTTAATTCGTACTCATTGGTTTTTTCTTCTATTAGTTTTTTGACTGTGTCTATGTGTTTAGATGGCATCCATCCTTTGAAGGTGAAATTGTATTCTGTATTTAGGAATTTCTTTTCATTTTCCAGTTTTTCTACCTGCCATGAGAAGTAGTCGTTAGCTATTTCAAGGTTTTCGAGATTTTCGGCAAGTTTTGTTAGAGCTGAATAAACTTGTTTAAGATTTTTTTCATTCTCATCAATAGTCTTTTCCAGCTTATCAATATGATCAGCTACCCTACCTTTGCTTTCCGGAAGATCAGCTTCTTGAAATTTGAATTGCGAAAGAACTTGTCTTATTTCTTTTTCCAACTCCTTGGAAAACACTATTCTTATATAATTTTCCACTTTGTCTTTTTTGATAATGTCTGAGCTTATCAATCCGCTCAGTCTGTGGAGTCCCTCAATAAAAGGCTCAAAATTGTTGGTTTTTACGCTACCAAGAATTATCCCTGATGTTTGAGTACCTTCAAGATCTTCGAACTTTGTGTCGAGATTTTTCCATGGCAATAAATTCTCAATTTCGTGTTTTGCGGTATTCAACGCGTTTTTTGCCTGTATAAGTTTTTCTTCTTGATCCTGGCATTCACTAACTATTTTTTTGTGATCAAAGTCTTTTATTTGCTCTTCCACCTGTTTAATGGTGAATGAAGGTGCTTGTGAAAGTATGCCCTTCTTTTTGCCAAAATCCTTGAGAAGTTTTATTGCAAACTCAATATTTGCGTACTCTAATTCCGCTTTTTGTAACTCACCTAGGTCCGGAGAAAGGTCTGCGTCTTTTTGCTCGGTGATTTCCACCGTACCCGCTTTCTGCAATATTTCTAGAATATTGTTTTTTTGTTTGGTATTAGCTATTAGCCGGATTTTCTTGATTTTGGCGAGGGCCATAATTATCTATGCTTTAATGTGCTCTAAAAAGTTTTGTTGTACTTGTTTGACTGCTTGATCTTTTTTAGATTCGGCTTCTGAAACAAGTTTATTTGTATTGTTGTCTGATGTGGCCATTCTGGATTTCAATAGCTCTGAGGCTTCTTTTTTAACTGTTTCCAATTTTTCTATGCCACGTTGCCTTAAAGATTCTTCAAATTCTTTGCATTTTTCCGCTAAATCTTCTTTGAGTTTTTGAAGTTTCAACTCGTTTTCTTTACGAGATTCTTCTATTTTCTTTCTTGAGTTTTCTTCTTCTTTCTTGATTTGAGATATTGGATCTGAATTTTGATTAGTCATGTTCCGTTATTTAAGGCTAATAAACAAGTTACTTGGATTTATCGGGAAGAGTTTAAATACCAAGCTTGAAAAAGTCAATGCTGAAAATTTTCGAGTTTTATTTCGCTTACTCTAGCTATTTCCTTTAATTTTTCCTGGAAATCCCGCCCATATCCTTTTGTGACTAGTCGGGAATCTAAAATTAATGCTTTTTTATTCACTTTGTTGTTGTTTCTAACTCCATTAATGATCTTTTTTAATGCGAGAATTGCTCTTGGAATTTGTAATTCGTTCCAGGGATCGCGAAGATTCTTACTTTGAGCAACAAGGAAGGCTTCTGATGGGGGATCGAATGGAACCTTGTGTATGAATAGTGTTTCTATATCATTTTTGTTTTTGAATACCTCCCATGCGTTTGGTGTGAGTAAAAGAGTAGCTTCGGGGGTGTTCTTGAATTGCTCTGTGAGTTTACCCAGACCGCTTGCCATTTGAGAAACTGTTGGAATATCTGCTTGGCTTAGTTTCAGCGTGAAGTATTCGAGTTGTTTGCGTGAATTAAGGATGATTGCGCATCTTTCCTTGGAGTTCTTAAGGTACTCTATTAGAAAATTTGGGATTTGGTTTTTATTATAGTCGTCACAGTCCGTGGCTATGAATATGTCCAGATTTTCTGATTTGGAAGTTAAATTTATCGTCTTTATTTCAGGACTTGGCTTAGACAGCTCAATGTCTTGAGTAATAATTTTGCTGTTTGGAAGAAATTCCTCGATTTTATCGTCTATTTGGAAAGGGATTTTTCTTATTACTATGTTCTCGTGATAATCCTTTTCGATCCAAAGAAAATTTCTGTCTATCTCCGGACATAGAATCAGTTTATCTAATTCTTCAAGAATGCTTTTCCATCGTTTTAAATAGCCAATGCTTGATTCATTCTTGATGTCTCCCAGTTCTTTTGATATCTCAATTAAGCGTTTGACTGAGTTAATTGCGTCATTCCATTCTTTTGTCGCTAGAATGGTTTCGTCGATTGTACTTCTTGCAGCCCATTGATTTTGATCATTTGTTTTTTCAAAAATTATTCCAATCAGCCCAAATAGTATTGTTGTTTTTGATGATAAACTTTCGAGAGTTTGATTTTCGGGCTCCAGTTCTTTGAGTGAGTTTAATGGTTCAAGTGCAAAATCCAGTTTAAGGTAGTTTGATTGATGAAAGTGGAGTGATTTATAGAAATTTTCGTAATCTATGATTATTAATTCGCCATTTTCGGGTGTGTTTTCTATTAGGTATTGGTGTGTGCAGATTGCAGCGGATTCTTTGTCTTTTTCCAGCGCCTTTTTCCAGAAGTGTTCTTCATCCGGTTTCAGTATATTCGGATCCAGGTTTACTTTTTGAATTATTGATCTTTCTTCATTGTATAGCGCAACTTCGTTTAGTAGGCCCGTATCTGTTTGTTCTATCCAGACCAAGATTTTTAGTAGGGCGATTAATTCTTCATCTTTGAAATGTGCACTATTCTCGAATTGTGATAGTCGGAATGTGGATATATAGCTTTTTGCTACATCGATTTTTGCTATCTTGTTTGGTATTTCCGCTTCAATCTCCTGAAAGAGGTTTTTGCTTACTGCAATGTATGTGTCTGCGGAAGCTTGATTTGCGAGATCTTGTGCGAGCTTGTTGTATGGAGGGATTTCTTCAAATAGTGCGGGAAAATCTTCATCAAGAATTTTTTTATAATTACTTTTAAGGGTTGGAACTTTGGTTTTTGGCTTTTGTGTTGCTTCATTTTTTTGAGAATCGTTGGGTTTAAGTTTTTGGATGAGACTTGTTAATGCCCAATTTGATTTTCCACATAGTGTTTGGATTTTCTTGAGAAGTTTTGGGTCAATAGATCTAAATTTCTCAATTAATACCGTGAAAAGCTCCATTGCCGCAATCGCATCGTCCAGGGCGCGATGTTTTTCTGCGTGCTTGAGATCTAAAATCTCAGTGAGAATCTCGAGGCTATATGACGGTAGATTCGGTATTAGTATCCCCGAAAGTACCTGAGTGTCATACTCCGGGTTGTTGATTTCCAGGCCTGCGGATCGTAGAAAACCGATGTCGAATTGTATGTTGTGTCCGACTATTGGATAGTCTCCGATAAATGTTTTTATTTCTTCTAATTTGTCGTCGATGCTTGGTGCATCTTTTAAATCTTTGTCCGATATCCTGGTAATATGTGTGACAATTTGAGGAATAGGATGTCCCGGATCTACAAGGAATTGTAATTTTTCTCCCGGTCCGGATAGGTCAAATTTGATTGCACCAAATTCTATTATCTTGTCTGTTTTAGCGTCAAAGCCTGTGGTTTCCAAGTCTAGAGATACGAACATGTGCCTATCCTATAGGATGGGCTTTTGAATGCAAGAGGGACTTAAAAAAATTCATAAAATTTTAATAAATATTTAATGTTTGTTTGGTATGACTTTTGTGCAGCTGAAAAAGTTGCGCTAGTGTGTGGCCTAGTCCTGGTGGCATTTGCGGGATTGAGACCTGCAGATAGGAGTTCGATTCTCCTTAGGTCCACCACATTAGTAAAGAAAGAAGCCCAATTTCTTGGGCTTCTTTTGATTCTGAAGGATTGAGACCTGCACTCTTAGGTTAGCAAAAATGGGAGAGGAGGCAAGCTTTGATGGCATTGAATTAGAAAACTCTTTACGCATCCGTCCATACATATATTTTGACTTTATTTTTTTATTTGCTATATTTGTATGATTTCAAAAAGTAGGAAATCGAAACGCCCTAGAAAGCATTTGAAAAAAAGAAAACCAAAACAAAAATTCTCATAGCTATGAGAGCTAGAGGAAATGAAAAATCGTTTCCTCCGCTGTCCTTGCTAAGGGATGGTCGTCGCCGGACACTTATGAACTGCTTGCAGAGATTAAGAGTCCGGAATAACGGGGACCGGAGATGCTCATCCAGTGATGAGTACCGTCCTGCCCTCCAATGTTCGCTTTTAGTGTCATTGAAGGGAGTCCAGGCGGCCGGTGGTGCGGCTGAAAACAACACTCAACCTAGGCAGGAATAAAACAAAAACAAAAAAAAGCCACAGCTCTGCTGCAATAATACTTTCCCTCGATTCTATCGGGGGTTTTTTGGATCCGGGGTTTGTTTACAGCATTTTTACAAATTCGTCAAAAAAGTGAACTGTGTCCGTTGGGCCCGGTGTGGCCTCAGGGTGGAATTGAGCGGAAAAGAAAGGGAGGGTTTTATGTTTTATTCCTTCGATTGTGTTGTCGTTGGCGTTTCTTAGCCAGACTTTCCAGCCGGGCTGTAGGGATTTTTCTCTAATGGCAAAGCCGTGGTTTTGACTTGTGATGTAGCAGTGTCCGGTTTCAACATCGATACAGGGCTGGTTTTGGGCGCGGTGTCCGAATTTAAGCTTGTATGTTTTAGCTCCCGTCGCAAGTGCCATTATTTGGCAGCCCAGACAGATGCCGAAGATCGGTTTTTTGAGTTTCATTGCTTTTTTAACAATGCCTATTGTTTCGTTGAGCATTGCCGGATCGCCGGGTCCGTTTGAGATGAAAATGCCGTCAAATTTTTCCTTGGCTTCCAGGAAGTCATAATTCCAAGGTACTTGAAGGACTGTGATATTGCGCTCCAGAAAATTTCTAATGATGTTATTCTTCATTCCGCAGTCGATTGCTATGATTTTTTTCTTCCCCCTTTTATAGAGTTTAGGTTTTTTTATCGAAACTTGGGCGGCGAGTATGTCTTTATCAGGGTCGTAAAATTCTACTTCTTCTTTTATTACTATCTTTCCAAGAATTGTTCCGTGTTCTCTGATTTTTTGAGTGAGGGCGCGAGTGTCTATGCCTGTTATTGCAGGAATTCCTTCTTCTTTAAGCCATTTGCCAAGGGTTTTTCTACTGTCCCAGTGGCTAAATTCCTCTGAGTATTCACTTACAATCAAGCCTTTGACCTGGATTTTGCCGCTTTCAAAGCGTTTTTCTATTCCATCGACTTTGCATGAACCGCCGACACCATAGTTTCCAATAAGTGGGTAGGTGAGAGTGAGTATTTGGCCGCTGTATGAGGGATCTGTAAGCGCTTCCGGGTATCCGACCATGGAGGTATTGAAAACTACCTCTCCTGCTCCGCTGAGCGGTGCTCCGAAACTTTGCCCGGAAAGTGTTGTGCCGTCCTTGAGGACGAGTTTTGCTTCTGTCATGGTCCTGCGCATTGTATGTGGAAAAGCGATTTGTGGCAATAGTTGACGTTTTAAGTGGTGATGTTGAAAGAGTGAAGATTGATTTGTGGTAAGGGGTTATCTGAAAAAGTGGAAATTGATTAAAGTTAGAAATGTTGTCTTATCTCGTAACGTTACGAGATCACAATGGAAAAGTGCTGTTTATGCAAGTACCCGTAATGGTTCAATAGCTTGGAAACACTTGGAGTGGAATCTAAGTGGTAAATAACCAGCCATGCCGAAGCAACCTAACTATACCTGCCAAGGTTGAGGATTTTGTTGTCCTTTGTTTGGGCTTGGTACCAGTGATCGGAGTTATCTTCGAAGGTTACTAATATGTCAGTACGATTTTCATCCAGTTTTTTGATTTCTTTTACCATTTTGATTTTTTTGATTTCTTTTAGAATGCGACTCCTGTCCTTGACTTCCGGTGAAATTATTTGTTCGATCAGTTTTGGATTTTTGAGAGTTAGGTTGAGGAGGATTCCTTTTGGATTTAAAAAGCTCAAAATATTACTGAAAGAAATTCCTTTAGTATTTGCTGATATATCTTGTTTTCTGGAGATTGCGATAATTATAGCTATGATGATGATGAGTGGAATTGCTTGTTCAAGAACCTGGAAAACATCGCCACCACTTCTTATGGCATCCATTAAACTCCCTATAAAGCTGAGGATTATAAAAATTATTATTATTTTCTTCATAGCTCCAGTATAGGGACTTTACAGATTATGTGAATTGATTTAGATTATTGTTCGAACTAAAGCTACAAAATGGACTTTAAGGGGCAACACATTCTAGAGGCCAAACAGTTTGACAAGGAAGGGCTACTGGCTTTATTTGAGGAGGCAAAGAAGATGGAAGGTATTTTAGATAATGGAGGAGGTGACTTGATGAAAGATAAAATTATGGCGACACTTTTCTTTGAGCCTTCAACGAGGACACGTTTTAGTTTTGAAACAGCGATGCACAGGTTAGGCGGAAGCGTCATAAGTAATCCTGATATGATGAGAACTTCATCTCTTAAGAAATCTGAAACTCTTGAGGATACCGGTAAAACAGTTTCCCAGATGGCTGATGTTATAGTAATGCGTCATCCTGAAGCAGGGTCTGTCGCAAAATTGGCTTCCAAAAGTGATGTTCCTGTTCTTAATGCGGGCGATGGTGCGCATGATCATCCTACTCAAGGCTTGCTTGATGTTTATACAATCTGGAGAGAGAAAGGAGGGCTTGACGGTCTTACTGTTGGGATGGTGGGGGATTTGAAATACGGAAGAGTTGTACATGCCGAGTGTGAAATGCTTTCCTATTTTGATGTGAAATTTGTATTTGTTTCACCTGAGGGTTTAAAAATGCCGGAAGGCCTGGTTGATGATGCTCGTGAGCTTGTAAATTTGGAAGAAGTCATTGGCGAATTAGACGTTATCAGTATGACACGTATTCAAAGAGAAAGATTTGAGAGTGAGGAAGAATACAATAAATATGCAGGGTTGTATGTCTTGGACGCGGAGCTTATGAAGAAGGCAAAAGACGATAGTATTGTGATTCATCCATTGCCCAGAGTTGATGAGATATCGGTTGAAGTGGACTACGATCCTCGCGCGAAGTATTTTGATCAACCCAGATATGGTGTGGCTGTAAGAATGGCACTTCTCAAAATGGTAATGGCTTAGCTAAGCGCTCTTTAGTGGCTACTTCTCACGTGAGAGTTTTTAAAAAAGTAAAAAATGTTAAAGTCAAAAATTCTTCTAAAAAATGGTGAAATTGTTTCCAGTCTTGGTAGAGAAAAAAAAGATGTTTTAATTGAAGGTGGAAAGATTGTGGGGATTTTGGAGCCTGGAGAAAGTGAAAGTGATGAGAATCTCAAGACAGTCGATTGCTCGGGAAAAATCATTCTTCCCGGCTTGATCGATGTACATGTACATTTTAGAGAGCCGGGGCAGAGTTACAAAGAAGACTGGGAAACCGGTTCGAAATCTGCCGTTTCAGGTGGAGTGACTACCGTTTTTGATATGCCAAACAATCAGCCTCCCGTGTTAACGGTCAAGGACTTGGATGCTAAGCGAGATTTGATTAAGGGTCGAAGTTATGTGAATTATGGTTTGTATATGGGCTATGATGGAAAGAATCTGGATGAAGTTAATTCTGCAAAAGGGGTGCCCGGTGTAAAATTGTATATGGCGAATTCGACGGGAGACATGGGTGTTTCGGCTGGGGTGAGAGAACTTTTTGAGAAAGGAAATAAGCTTATTGTTGTACACGCTGAGGATGAAGATATAATTGAGCGAAATACAAAAGAGTATCTGGCTGAATTTGAGGGTCGTGAAATTGATCCTGCTGTTCATTCAAAAATAAGGAGTACTGAAGCTGCCGCCAGTGCAGTTCGTCAGATTTGCGAATTGGCTAAGGAAACCGGCCATCCTTTACATGTAGCGCATATTTCTTGCAATGATGAGCTGGAAATTATCGAAAAATTTGAAGATGTGACTTGTGAAGTTACGCCGCATCATTTGACGCTTTGTGATAGTGATTATGAGATTTTGGGGAATAAGATTAAGGTTAATCCTCCCATACGTGAGCGTGAGGATGTATTTTCCATGTGGAAAGGTGTGAAGATGGGCGAAATCGACATTATTGCCACTGATCATGCACCTCATACTCTTGAGGAAAAGGAGCAGGGATATTTGGATGCACCGTCCGGAGTACCCGGTGTCGGTATAGTTTTGCCAATGCTTCTTACTACTGTAAATAATGACGGATTAACTTTGGAGGAATTAGTGAGAATTTGTTGTGAAAGGCCTGCTGAAATTTTTAAGGTCAAAAACAAAGGTTGGCTTAAGGAAGGTTATGATGCGGACATTGTTGTGGTGGATATGGACAAAGAAGACAGTGTTAAGAGGGAAAAAGTATTTAGCAAGTGCGGATGGTCTCCTTATGAGGATTCTCAGTTTGTGGGTTGGCCTGTTAAGACTTTTGTTTGTGGGGAATTGGTTTTTGATGATGGCAAGATCGTAGGTGAGGCGAAGGGAAGAGAAGCGGACTTTTCTTTATAGAAGATGGTGATTTTGTTTCTTGTTTTCATTGTGCTTTTCTTTATGTTAGGATGTTTTTGCGAAAATAAAAGGGCAATAAATGGCAAACCTATCAGTAAATTTCTGTGACGTGAAGTTTGAGAACCCAACGGTTTTGGCCTCAGGTATTTTGGGTGTAACCGCTTCGAATCTTAGAAATGTTATTCGCAACGGGGCCGGTGGAGTGACTACTAAATCGATTTGGCTTAAAGAACATGTTGGTCACAAGAAGCCAACTATGTTTGGAACAAAAGAGTGGTTTTTAAATGCTGTGGGTCTTTCAGATGCGGGAATTGAGAAAGCAAAAGATGAAACTTTTCCGGAGTATTTGAAAGATAAGCCGGCACCTATTATCGCAAATATTGTGGAGTCATCAATGGAAGGTTTTGCTGAGTTGACTGAAAAAATAGATGCATGTAATCCCGATATTATTGAGCTTAACCTTGGATGTCCAAATGTGGAGGATGAACATGGTAAGCCTTTCTCTTGTGTAGCTGCTGATGCTGAAAAAGTGACAAAAATGTGTCGTGAGAGGACAAAAAAACCATTGATTATCAAATTGTCACCTAATGTTTCTGATATCGCAGAAGTAGCTAAGGCTTGTGCCTCGTCCGGAGCAGATGGATTTTGTGCGATAAATACTTTGTACGGCATGGCAATTGATATTACTGTCAGGAAGCCGATTTTGACCAATAAAAGTGGTGGGCTTTCCGGTCCAGGTATTAAACCGAGTGCGGTAAAAGCTGTTTACGATATTTACAAGGCCACGAGACTTCCGATTGTTGCTACCGGAGGAATTACTAGCGGAGAGGATGCTATAGAAATCATGATGGCAGGTGGAAGATTGGTTGGCATGGGAACCATGGTTTATTATCGAGGAGTTGAAGGGTTTGGAGAAGTTGTGAAGGAGATGGACGAATGGTGTGATAAGAATGGAGTTAAAAATATCGAAGATATAATCGGGGCAGCACATAATTAAATCCATATGGACATAGCTAATTACGATTCCAGATTCCTCATTCTTCCTATCAAAAAAATTATAGATGAGAATTCTACGACTAAAACTTTCGTCTTCGAACATTCATTAGGTGGAAACCCGGGTCAATTTCTGATGATGTGGATTCCCGGAGTAGATGAAAAACCTATGTCTATAGCATACGATGATGGAAAGGAATTTTGGATTACCGTTTGCAATGTAGGTGAGACAAGCAATGCTCTACATGGCCTCAAAGAAGGAGATAAAGTTGGGGTGCGAGGACCACTTGGAACTTCATATGAATTTGGGAAAGGTGACCATTTAGCGCTTGTGGCCGGTGGATATGGAGCGGCTCCGATGTATTTTGTTGCTAAGCAAGCGGTTGAAAAGGGTATTAAGATAGAATTTTTAGTTGGGGCGAGAAATGAGGATTTGCTTTTATACATTGATAAAATTAAAGATTTGGAAGGGGTGACTTTACATATTTCTACAGATGATGGATCAGCTGGACATAAAGGTTATGTCACCGAGGTATTGAAGGAAGTTTTGGCGGAGGGGAATGTAAACAAAGTTTTCACTTGTGGTCCTGAGGTGATGATGAAAGTTGTTGGACAGGTGGCTGATTATGCCAAGGTTGAAAGTTGGTTATCTATGGAGAAATACATGAAATGTGGAATAGGAGTTTGCGGACAGTGTGCAATTGATGATACTGGGGATTTGGTTTGTACCAAGGGGCCTGTGATGTCATGGAAATACTTGCAAAACTTGCCGGAAATGGGTAAATACCATAGGGATGCTCAAGGAAAAAAACATAACTTTTAAAATATGGATGTATCAAAAGATATAGCGGGTAGATTACTTGATAGAGAGGCTGTGATTGTGAAAACTGACCCTCCTTTTACTTGGGCCAGTGGGATTAAATCACCTGTTTATTGTGATAATCGGAAAATGATGAGTTTTGTGGGTGATAGAGAGGAAATAGTAAAAGCTTTTGTTCGGTTAATCGAAGAAAAAGGGTTTGATTATAATGTGATAGGAGGAACTGCTACGGCTGCTATTCCCTGGGCTGCATATTTGGCTCATGAGCTGCACAAACCAATGATTTATATTCGTCCTGAAAAGAAGGAACACGGTGCCGGAAAACAGATTGAGGGATATTTGCCCGAAGGTACAAAGGTTCTAATTATTGAGGATTTAATTTCGACCGGTGGATCAAGTGTAAAGGCTGCAGAGGCTGTTAGGGAGGCCGGATCTATTGTTACCGATGTGTTGGCAATTGTGAGCTGGGAAATGCCAAAGGCCATTACATCTTTCAAAGAAGCTAATTTGAATCTTGAGACTTTGACAGGATATACTGATATTATTGGCTTGGCTTCCGAGAGAGGTGTTATTCCTGAGGAACAAATAGTTACTGTTCTTCAATTTAAGGAAGATCCTTCCGGATGGGCGGAGAAGATGAATTATTAGATTTTTATTTATGAAACACTTTGCAGATAAATTGATAGAAGCTGTTAAGAAGAAGGGGAATCCGATTTGTGTGGGACTGGATCCCAGGCTTGCTCAAATACCCGACTCTATCAAACAACTCGCTTTGAAAGGCGACAATTCTCCTACCGAAGCAGCGGCTATAGCTATTCTTGAATTCAATAAAGGAATAATTGATGCGGTTGCGGATATTGTTCCTGTTGTTAAACCTCAAATAGCTTTCTATGAAATATTTGGAGCTGAAGGGATTAGAGCATATGTAGAGACTTTGAAATATGCGAAGTCGAAGGGTCTACTTACCATTGCTGATGCAAAGCGTAATGATATTGGTTCTACCGCAGCGGCTTATGCTCAAGCTTTTCTTGGAGAAGTTGCAATATTTGAGGGAGAGGATGAAGTTGTTATGCCGATTTTTGATGCCGATTCAATTACGTTGAACGCATATCTTGGTTGGGATGGCATTAAACCCTTTGTGGAAGAATGTGCCAAGTATGACAAGGGTGTGTTTGTGTTAGCCAAGACTTCAAATAAGAGTAGTGGTGATATACAGGATCTTGAAATGAAAGACGGTAAGCCTCTTTATGAAATAATGGGGCATTTGATTGAGAGTTGGGGGGCTGATGAAGTGGGTGAGAGTGGTTATAGTTTTGTTGGTGCGGTTGTAGGGGCTACTTATCCCGAGCAGGCTAAAAAACTTCGTAAACTGATGCCAAAGTCCATCTTTTTGGTTCCGGGTTATGGAGCACAAGGAGGTGGTGCAGCGGATGTTGCACCTTGTTTTAATGAGGATGGTTTGGGAGCTATTGTGAATAACAGTAGAGGAATCATCTTTGCTTATGAGAAAATGGATTTTGATCCTAATGCATACGGTGAAGCGGCAAGGGCAGCTGTGTTAGAGATGAAGAATGATTTGGCGAGTGTTATACCCACCTAGCACCTCTATTTATAGTTGTGCCGGAGCTTGATTCTGTTGGATTCTGGATTGTTTTAGCAAAGTTATCAGCGTTGCATATTACGGCCTTGTATGCGCCCTCGTATTGAACCATCTGACATGCAGCTTCGATTTTTGCTATTGCTCCTCCCGCGAATGCGCCACTTTCTATACCTGACTGAAGAAGTTCAAACATGTCATCTACACTTATTTGGTGAATTGGTCCTCCTTTCTCGTATGCAGCTCTTAATGCCTCGGGCTTTATTTTTCCTAATCCGCCGGCTTTCTCAATGATAGATCTTACTTTGGAAAAGTCTCTGACTACGTATGGTGCGTCTGTTATTATTGCGGTTGTGTCAAATGAAATGTCTTTTTCCAGGAGGTCAATTAATAATCTTGCCAGAGCACGGTCTTTATCTATTACTGCATCTTTTGCGTGCAATATTCCGTTATCGTCACGAATCAGGGCTCTTCCTCCTGTACCCGCTGCAATAGAAAGAATTTGTTTATAGATATTACTTGCTATTGCATCCAGATCAAATTCAAAGGTCTCTAATAAATTTGGTGATGGAACTATTACTCTTTTACCTTTGCCATCCAGATCCGCAACACTTTCGCCTTCTCTTATTTTTCTCGCGGCATCTGCTTCAGAAAGAGCCATTCCAATAGGTTTCGTTGGGTTCATTGTTTCCGGATCAACTATAAAGGAAGTTGGGTTTACGGCTACTCCGGTAGTATCTTCTCCAAGCCCTTCTGCTAAGGTCATTCCTTCTCTTAAGCATGTATTTCTTATAGCCAGCTGAATTGTCATCCCCAGGGTTGCAATTAGATCCATTGATGCTGCACGAAGAGGCAATTCATGCATGCCGCTTTTAGCACTAATGGCTGACCTTTCCATGATTATTCCTGTTTGTGGTCCACTTCCGTGGCTTAGTATTCGAAGTTTATAGTTTGATGCTACTAACTTTCTTACTGTTTGTAATATTTGAGCAACCGTACTTTCAATCCATGCTTCCTGGCCTTCATAGCTTAAATTTGAACCGGCGCCGGGTGGCATGACCGCGTGACCTCCTAGAGTGACTGCCAACAGTTTTTCTTGCTTGTGCATAGGAGAGCGAAGATATCGGAGTTTTGGATTTTAATCAAAGCAATTTTTGCCAATCTTCGATAGTGAGGTGCTGTGGGCGTTTTTGGTCTAAATTAAGGCTTATGAGTTTTTCCAGTAATTCGGGTAGAGTGTTTGAGAGTTTTTTCCGTCTTTGTGAGAAGGCTCTTTTTGCTAATTTTAGGATTTGTAGTGATTTCTCGCGGTTATTTGGGTTGGTTTCTATATGAATTATTGCGGAATCGACCTTTGGTCTTGGGCGAAAAGCATTTTTGCTGACTTTTTCTATGTAAGTTGCCGTGCCGAAAAGTGCGACCTGAAGCGATAAAACGGTCATTTTTGGTGTTAGTGTGCAGATTTTATGAGCAACTTCATCTTGTACCAGTAAGGTAATTGTTTGTGGTGGATTTTCTGCCTGAAGGAAGTGGTTTAGTAATGGAGATGTAATATAGTAAGGTATATTTGCGACAACTTTGTATGGAGTGCTTGGGGGTATGAAAGTCAAAGCGTCTTGTTCCAGTAGTGTCACATTTTTGTATTTATCAATTACGCTTAGGTGCAGCATAGGGATAAGTCGTGCGTCTAGCTCTATTGTAGTGACTTCTTTAGCTTGCTTTGCCAGTTCTTTGGTTAGAACTCCCGTGCCTGGTCCTATCTCTACTATGTGGTCGGTGGCTGCAATATTGCCGGTTTCGAGTATTTTTTGGAGAACTTTCTCATCTTTAAGAAAATTTTGTCCCAGGGATTTTTTGGCTTTGATCATATTTATGATTTGTCTATGCGGATCAATTTTATTTGTTCGGTTTTTCCGCTAATTATTGCGATGTTTGAGCGAGGTACATTGTATTCTTTACTTAAAAATCTAATCAATTCAGCGTTTGCCTTTCCTTTTTCCGGTACTGCTTTGATTCGGATTTTGATAGTTTCTTCACCATCCCCATCTGTCATTGTTTCTACGATTTCGGATTTAGGGCTTTTTGGAATGACTTTTATTCTCAGATATTTCATTTTTACGAATTAAATATTTTCTGACTTCTTCTATTATCAAAATTACAATTAAGGCGAAAATTATCAATGGCCAGTCCAGACTTGATAGCGTAGGGAGATTAAGTAGGTTGAAATTTGTGAGAGCATAGAGAATCAAAACTGCTAAAATACTTGTTAAAGTGAGATACAGGTTTTTGAGTGGTGGATTCAGGAATATGGATTTTTGATTGTTGCGTAGGCTGTGCGCGGCCAATATTTGGGTTAAGCAAAGGAGGATGAATACCATTGTATTGGCTTTCTCTTGGGAAATTGCCTCTCCCGGATACCAGCCAAGGCGAATAAGATTCCAAAAATATATTCCGGTAATTATTGCTCCTGTTGTCAGGCCCGAGATCAATAGATGTCCCGACAAATGCGTTTCTAAATCTTCACTTTGTTCTTTTTTTAAAGCAAACTCCAGTAATAAATTTATAAGTAAGTCTATGATTAAAATTGATACAATCGAAAGTGGGAGAGGGGCTTTGAATATCATTGCTGCTCCGAATAACAACACTTGTACGATCTTGCAGCTAAGTGCGTGAATTATGAGTTTTTGGTGATTTTTTTTTGGAATATTGTTCTTTTTCGATTCCGTTTAATATGCTGTCTAGCTTATTTCCCGGGTTTGCAATCGCTATGGTATGTCCTTTTTTTTGTAGTGCTGAAATTATTTTGTGTCTATCTTCTTTTTTGATTTCAGCAAAAATATAATCTTTTTCCCGGTTTGAGAACAATTTTTCCAGTTTTTGTTGATCCAAGTCTTTTAAATCCTCATGCGTAAATGTCTCAAAATAATGTGTGTTAATTAGTTTGGTGGCTTGTGCAACAGCAATAACTTCTCTTTTCTTTGCAGTTGAAAGTATATAGGTTTTTATTCCCAAAGATTTTATTTTATCGATTGTTGGAATTAGATCTTCATCAATGATATCGCCTATTCCTATCATTCCTATTAGCACCAGGTCATTTTCGGTAAAATTTTCGCTGTAATGTT
>JAQBYK010000159.1 GCA_027622635.1 bacterium | reverse complement strand
TTACGTGCCTGGGCTTAATGTTCGGTCTACCGACCTCAATGCCTGGATAGGGTTAGGGCAATTAGAAAAGTTAGATTGGATGGTACAGCGAAGACAAGAAAATCATGAGCATTATAGACGTTTGTTGGGAGACAGATTCTATATCCAAAAGTATGAGTCGTATTGCCAAATTGCCAGTATTTCCTTTGGCCTTTTAGCGGATAATGTTGAACAACGTCGAGCCATTGTTTCTGCATTAGTCAAAAAAAATATTGAGACTCGAATTTTTTCCGCAGGAAACCTTGGCCTCCATCCCTTTTGGTATCAACGATATGGGAAAGCCAGTTTCCCCGTGGCAGATCGGATTCATTATTGCGGGTTATTTCTGCCCAATCATCCAACCTTGCTTGATTCTGACGTGGATTTTATCGCTCGCGTTGTATTGGATGCAGCTTCATGAAAAATTTATTGATTACGGGTGGCAGTGGTCTCCTCGGTTCGGCACTTAAACCCCTTTCTCATGACGCGATATTTGTGGATTCTCAAAATGCCGATCTTCGGGACCTATCACAAGTCCGTGCTCTATTTCAAAAATTTAGACCTTCGCATGTCATTCATTTGGCAGCCAAAGTTGGAGGAGTTCGAGCCAATGCTGAACAGAATGCGGATCTGTTTACTCACAATGTTCAAATTAACACCAATGTGTTAGGTGTGGCTTGTGAGATGGGAGTGACTCGATTAATTTCTATTCTTTCCAGCTGTGCATTTAATCTTTATCCTGATCAGGATTCTTCAGAAGATGATCTTCATGTCAAGGTTCCTTTTGAAGGAAACTTAGGGTATGGATATTCAAAACGTATGTTAGATATTCATACGAAATTATTGTGCAATCAATATGGATGCCGTTTTTCCACAATAGCCCCGGTAACAATGTATGGCCCACATGATAATTTTGATGTGGAAAATGGCCATGTCATTAGTTCATTACTGCACAAAAGTATCTTGGCCAAAAAACAGGAGAAGCCCTTACAGGTATGGGGTGGAGGCCAAGCCATACGGCAATTTATTTATGTCGAAGATGTCGCAAAACTCTTATTGGAAATGTTGACTTGCTATGATGGGCCGGAAACGACAATTATTGCTAGCGATGATGGGGTGACGATCCGAGAGTTGGTCGATGAAATCGTCAAAAGTATCGGGTATGAAGGGATGGTCGAATTTGATAAAACTAAGCCAGAAGGTGTTTTAGTAAAAAGACTAAAAAGTAATAAATTCGACCAACAATATCCTAATTTTTCTTTTACCCCTCTTCAAAAAGGGTTGCAAAAAACTGTTGAGTGGTTTCATCAAAATATAGACTCAAGAATCTTAGGCACAGTAAAAGGCGAGAGCCAGAAAATTCCGGAATTCGCTAATCCTCAAGGGAAATAATTGAGATGTCACTTAAGTCATTAAAGATTCTCCTCACTGGAGGTGGGGGGTACCTTGGTTCCGTTCTTACCAGACAATTACTGGAGATTGGTTGTTCTGTTTCGGTTTTAGACAATTTTATGTATGGTCAGAATAGTTTGATGGATTGCTGCTCTTTCGAAAACTTTGAGGTAGTTCGGGGAGATTGCCGAAATGAAGCTTTAATGGCCAGTCTTCTCAAAGACAAAGATGTGGTTATCCCTTTGGCGGCTTTAGTGGGGGCGCCACTTTGTGCAAAAGATCCAAGCGGGGCAAAAACCACTAACTTGGACGCTATTCAGCTTTTGAATAAATTAATTTCCCCTTCTCAATGGATTTTGTTCCCAGTTACGAATAGCGGGTATGGGGTCGGGCAGGGGGACAAAGTGTGTACGGAAGATTCTCCACTCCGTCCTATTTCCTTATATGGCGAGACTAAGGTAGATGCAGAAAAAATTGTTTTAGAAAGAGAGAATTCTATCACTTTTCGTCTTGCCACGGTGTTTGGTGTCTCTCCCCGAATGAGGTTAGACCTTTTGGTTAACGATTTTGTTTCCCGGGCTTTCCATGATCGAGCCGTTGTGCTTTTTGAAGCGCATTTTAAAAGAAACTATATTCACATTAGAGATGTAGCAAAAGTATTTCAGCATGGGATGCAGAATTTTTCTTCCATGAAAGGGCAGGCCTATAATGTTGGGTTAGAGGAGGCGAATTTTTCAAAATTCGAACTGTGTGAGGTGATTAAAAAAATCCTTCCCCAATTTGTATACTTTGAGGCACCCATTGGAGAAGATCCAGATAAGCGCGATTATATTGTTTCAAATAAAAAAATTCTAAATTCTGGTTATAAACCTGATTGGACTTTAGAAGATGGTATCCGAGAGTTAATAAAAAGCTATGCCATTTTGCGAAGAAATCAATTTTCCAATATTTAAGGAGCGTTTTGATCACAGAAATGTCTCTGCCACCAAAAAATAATGAAATGACTTCTGCCGGGCATCGGATGTATGCGCCAAAAGTTCCATCAAAAGATACCCCTGTTCGTATTGGGGTTGGGGTGATTCTAAAGGGTGAAGATGGAAAAATTCTTTT
>JAQBYK010000015.1 GCA_027622635.1 bacterium | reverse complement strand
AAAGTCTAATCAATTCATCATTTTCTTCGTGTACATGATTTTTTTCTTTAGCGGCTTTCATCCGCTCACCTTCTATCAATATTGACAAATTTTCTTTGATTAAACCCTTATTACATGTTTCCACCCAATTTTCGGATAATCCCTTAGCCATTCCCCAGGCCATACCCGTACCAATATAATCCTCCGCAACTACCATATATCCATCATTGAGTAATCGCTTAAGCTCAGGTTGGTACTGATATCTGTTAAGAATGAACCAGAGTTGTAGTTCCTCTTCACTAATTGATTGATCGCCACTTCGGAGTACACTATCTATAAATACACCGCTTGGCTCGATTTCATAGACAGGGTATTTGACGTAATGTGCCTTATGCCCTTCATCTTGAAGTTTTTTAACCAAAAGCTTTGCATGGGTGCTTTTCCCCATGTTATTAACACCGTAAATTGTAATAAATGTTCCCTTCATTATTAGTTATATCCTCCTGTACTTCCAAACCCACCACGACTGTCACCTGAGATTTCATCAACTTCTTCCCAGTCAAATTTATCAATCTTTACAAACACTCCCTGTGCAATTTTCTCTCCACGGGAAACCCGGACTTGCTCTCTACTAAAATTATACACCAACACGCTAATCTCATCTTCAGGCCCACAATAATCATGGTCAATTATCCCAAAACCATGTGGGGGAGTGAGACCCTTCTTAAGTGGTGTGCTACTTCTGGAAGCTACAACCAGCATATATCCCTTGGGAACTTCCACTATCAAATTAGAGGGTACCATTGCGATTTTACCAGGTTCAACACTGATGTCTTCTCTGGCATGAATATCAAAGCCTACCGAGCCATCGGTTTCGTAGACAGGCAAAGGTAAATCTTTATCTATACGTTTGATTTTGACATTCATCCTACATAAGATAGAGTATATTAACTAGAGTAACAATATTTTATGAATCTGTTCAAAAAAATAAACTTCATAGCACTTAATTGGGCAATTGGTGCCTTAGATAAGGATGTTGACGATGAAAAACCTGTAGAAGGAATAGACTTTGCAGTTGGAGGACAAGCTGTGATTGAAGGAGTAATGATGAGATCTCCAAACAACATTACGGTTGCGGTCAGAAAACCAAATGGAAAAATTAAGGTAAAGAAAAATCACTATCAAACCATTACACAAAGATACAAGCGGCTTAATGTTCCTATCATTAGAGGAGTAGTAAATCTATTTGAAATGATGATAGTTGGAACTAAGGCTATCAATTTTTCAGCGAACGAATCACTGGACGAAGCTGAGGATGAGCTTAAGAAAGAATCCAAACCACCATCTAAAATCGAAAAGGTCCTGGAAGTAATTCTTTTTACAATCTCATTTATCCTCGCAATGGCATTAAGCATTTTTCTATTTAAAGCTCTGCCCCTTTGGATAACTACATATTTAGAGAGTCATTCAACATATATAGCTAAAAATTACATAGTGTTTAACTTAATTGATGGTCTGATTAAAATGTCAATTTTTCTATCCTATATTTTCATTCTTTCATTGATTCCAAGTTTTCGCCGAATATTCGAATACCATGGTGCGGAACACAAATCCATTTTTAACTATGAGAATAAAATCCCATTGAATGTAGAGAATGCTAGTAAGCAGATTCGTTTTCATCCTCGCTGTGGGACCAGTTTTATTTTAATTGTGTTTACTCTAAGTATTATTGTTTATACTTTTATTCCTAAACAACCCGATTTTATTAACAATCTTTTAGTCAGACTTGCTGCTCTGCCGCTTATTGCCGGGATTTCATACGAATACCTCAAATTAAGTGCAAGACATATGGACAATGTTTTCGTTAAAGCATTAGTCACTCCCGGGTTATGGTTTCAAAGACTCACAACCAAAGAGCCGGACGAAAAACAGCTGGCAGTAGGATTAAAATCCTTAAAAGACGCCTTGGCAATGGAGAAGGGCTAGACCCACAAGAACCTATTTGCTTTCAGCGATAGCGGCATTTATATCCAAGGGAACAGTTGGGCCCATCGAAGTTGTCAGCGACAAACTTCTTACATATATACCTTTCGAAGTAGCCGGTTTAACTTCAAGGACCGTTTTAATTATAGCTTGAAGATTCTCCTTTAATTTTGCATCATCAAATGAAACCTTGCCAAAGATATTGTGAAGATTGGCGTCTTTATCAACACGTATCTCCACTCTGCCTTTTTTAAGATCGCTAATCGCTTTCTCAAAATCCGGTGTAACCGTTCCGGATTTTGGACTGGGCATAAGACGCTTTTGACCAAGAGTTTTGGCAACTTTTGCTATGTCTTTCATCTGATCAGGTACTGCAACTGCCACGTCAAAGTCAGTCCATCCTTTATCAATCTTCTTAACCAAGTCATCTGTACCGGCTTCGATCGCACCGGCAGCTTTAGCAGCTTTTACGTCACCATCGGCAACAAACGCCACCACACGTACATCCTTTCCGGTACCATTGGGTAAACCGATTGAGGTACGAATATTTTGATCAGCTTGTTTCGGATCAACCCCAAGTCTGAAATGAACTTCACAACTTGAATCAAATTTAGTTGTTGAAGTCTTTTTAAGAAGCTCAAGAGCTTCATCCATTAGATAAACTTCCTTTTCAACAAGCTTCTTGGCTTCTTGATATTTTTTTCCGTGTTTAGGCATATTATTTTGGTTAGTGGTTATGACGTAGGCGACGCATCTGAGCTTCGCACATACTCCCACGAAATGTAAATTGTTATCCTTCCACCTTAACTCCCATGCTTCTAGCTGTTCCTCCAAGAACTTTAACAGCAGCGTCCATGTCATTGGCATTCAAATCCTCCATTTTAATCTTTGCTATTTCTTCAAGCTGGGCGCGAGTAATTGTGCCGACCTTATCCTTTTGAGGAAGCCCGGAACCACTCTTGAGATTTAAAGCCTTCTTTATTAAAACCGAAGCAGGTGGACTCTTCGTAATAAATGTAAAACTTCTGTCATCATAGACAGTAATCACAACGGGGATAGTTGTATCTCCCATATCCTTAGTCTGATTGTTGAACTGAGTACAAAAATCTTGAATATTTATACCATGCGGACCCAGAGCCGTACCAACAGGTGGAGCAGGATTTGCTTTACCTGCAGATACTTGCAGTTTTATCGTTGTCTTTACTTCTTTTGCCATTTTAGATTGATTTAAGAACTGTTTTGCGTAAAAGCCTAAGTATTCTAGTTACTTATCTACAAAAGTCAATCTTCTCTTAGCTGAACTCCCAATCCAGAAGTTGAATAAGGTTGTTAATCTGGGAATGATATTCTTTGGGATAGGAAAAGCCATAAATTAGGCCACCTATTCTAACTACCAAAAAGGCGGTTTCATTCCTGCGAGAGTCATTTAGGTAGAATGAAGCAAGACCATAAGAGTTAGTCTCGTTAATCTCTATATTCAGACCCCCGGTGGCTCTCATCTTTACAAGAGTATAAATCTCATTGATATCCGCAGTCACACCCATACGAAAAACGTATACCTTAGCCAAAATTTGGTCTGCAGTCCTGACCATACTTTTATCTGTTTCGACGTCTTTTAAGTCACTAATATCAACCGATTTAAAAAGGAGACCATTATGCGGCTCTGACTCGAGATATGCACCCGTAAACCCTGCATTTTTAATTTGTTCTTCTCTTAAATAAACATTTGCAGAATAAGAAACAAAACTGCTGTCTTCAAAATCAGGCAAACCATGAGTACTTGGAGAGTCTACCGGAAGTAATTGATTGTCCGGTATTGCTGTAACTTCGGCGAGGAGCTGATCTTGAGTGATGACATTGGAATCGACCGGAGGACTGGAAACTGCACCCGTTTCTGCCTCCAAAAAACTACCTTGGGTACCAACATCCGATCCCAAATAATTACCAAGCCCTAAAACACTGGTTTCAATACTTTTCCCGAGATCAAGACTGCCGGGAAGATCCAACACTAATTCTTCATCACCGGAAGTGGAAGGTAAATACTCGTTTACAACTATCTCTGAGACAACCACTACAATGATAATTGTCAGAATTACCGTGAAAATAGTGAATTTTCGCATATATAAGAATGAGATTCTTATCTTGAAGATTAAGAGAAAACGACGTAAAAATCAATTATTTCTTTTTAACTTGGGTAAATTCAAGTTCCACAGGTGTTTCACGTCCAAAGATTGTTATAAGAACTTTAACCTTTCCCTTGTCCTCATCGATAGAATTTATCAGACCATCGTAGTTTGCAAAAGGTCCATCAAGAACAAAGACATTATCCCCAACGGCGAAATCAATCTTGAACTTAGGCTCAGCCTGCCCCATATGTCGCTTAATAACCTTCCACTCTTCAGGTTTTACAGGTACGGGGATAGTTCCTGAACCTACAAAACCGGTTACATTTGGTGTATTTCTAACAACATACCAACTGTCATCAGTGACTTCCATATCAACCAGGACATATCCGGGGAAAATACGCTTCTCCTCTGTTACAGGTTGTCCCTTCTTGATCACAATTTGCGTTTCTTTAGGAACAACAACATCAAAAATAAGATCCTGCATTCCAAGTGATTCTATACGTTGAATCAGCGCCTCACGAACAGCGTCCTCATATCCGGAATATGTGTGGATTACATACCAATGCCTTCCTGTTCCTTGTACTTGTCTTGCCATATTATGCGCTAACTTTTAGTAAGTAGGTGCTACCCATGTTTAAAAGGTAGTCAACACCGGCCATAAAAGCAGCAATAAGCACACAAAACACAAGAACAATAATAGTCAAGCGGACCGCCTGATTCTTGGTTGGCCAGGTAATCTTGGTAAGCTCCTCCAAACTTGTTTTAAAGTAATTTTTTACTGCATTCATAATGATTGATACATAGAGTCCTCGAAAAAAGCCCCAAAGCTTTTTCGTGCACAAATATAACATTCATTCACCTGAAAAGGCAAGATGAGTTTCTCCTTATTGATAAAAAGGCCATAATCTGTTAAAATATAAGGATAAAACTAAAAGAAAAATGAAAAAATTCCTCAAAATATTTCTGCAGTTTATGGTGGTAATGGCCTTGATGTCGATAGCGCTAAATTACAGCGCGATGGCGAAGGAATCACTCCCCATGTCCGAAGATGGTAGAGGAATAATTTTCAAAGCCACGATACCGGTACCAAACAAAGACATGGCGGGACAGGAAATAACAAAAACTGTAGTCATGAAAGGACTTGAATACGTAAAGACAATAACTGTTGTAATTGCAATACTCTATATAACAATATTGGGATATAGACTTGTAACTGAAGGAGAAAACGAGGAGGAGGTAACAAAAGCAAAAAGAGGACTTATATTCACAGCAATTGCTCTAATGATGCTCAGCATGTCTAAGGAGCTTGCAATGATTTTTGATATGGACAAGGGTAAGACATTGCTCGGGACACCACAGGAGATACTCAAAAGGGTTAGACTTTTTGACAAACAGGTGGAAATTTCGATTACCTTTATCAAATTTGTGATTGGGACTTTTGCTACCATAATGCTGGTGCGTTCGGGAGTAAAGCTGATAACAGCCGGTGGCAAAGAAGAAGAAACAACAAAACACAAGAAAAGCATGTTGTATAGTGGAGGAGGACTTCTACTCATATATGTTGGAGACGTTTTCATAAATAAAGTTCTCTACAAAGTAAATAAAAATGTATATACGGGCACAAACGGAGTACATCCGAAAGTAGATCCGGAAGCGGGTATTGCAGAAATAGTTGGAGTAACCAATTTTATAGTTAGTTTCGTCGGGCCAATTGCGGTACTTATGCTGGTTGTTGGTGCGATTATGTACGCGACAGCGGGTGGACAAGAAGAACAAATGGAAAAGGCAAAAAAACTAATGTTGGCCACTTTTCTGGGAATAATATTGATTTATGGATCATTTGCATTGGTTAGTACTGTGGTAGCAGGAAAATTAAAGGCATTTGACGCCATAGCAGAATAAAAATGAAAAATTTCACATCAAAATTCATAGTGGTTTTCCTCCTGATGAATCTTGCACTAACGATTCAGATGGCCATGGCTGCCCCTAAACCGGCAGACGTGCCGTCACCTGCGGAATTTTTGCAAACAGTTGGCAAGCAAACGGGACTGCCGGACTATGTTACCCCAGGAACTTACTCTCCGGGACAACATCCGGACGCGATAGCTGATGTGCTGTCCCCGGGAGTTGGAACAATATCCAGCCCAATATATTTCGCACTTGATATGTTCAGGTATGTGATCAGTACCATAGCTTTTGTTGTAATAATAATAGCGGCAATGAAGTTGGTCTCATATTCTTCGGAAGAGGAGGCGGGAAAGGCAAAAGATACAATCGTAGTTGGAGGAATAGGCTTGTTTATAATACAACTTGCAGATCCAATAGTTAAACAAATGTTTTTCGGCGAGCAAGGAGAAGCTTTCGAGGATCTGGCAACAAATGAGATATTTGCAGAAAATACTATTTCGCATATCCGGGGAATAATAGGTTTTGTACAAATATTATTGGCTTCAGCAGCGGTACTTACCATAGTTATAAGAGGATTTTACCTGGTTACCAGCTCAGGTAGCGAAGAGGAAATGGGTAGAGCAAAAAGTCACATTATTTACGCAATTGTAGGTATGGCAATCGTAGGTCTGTCGGAAATAATAGTAAGAGGAGTGATTTTCCCCGAAGCGGGAAAGGTTATGCCTGATATAAATCAAGGGCGACTAATAATAGTTAAAGCTACGAATTTCATTGCCAGCTTTGTGGGCATACTTGCATTTGCAGGATTGTTCTACTCGGGATATCGCTACGTAACTGCGGGTGGAAATGAAGAAGAAACCGAAAAAGTTAAGAAAGGAGTTCTGGGAGCAGTCCTGGCATTATTACTTGCCCTGGGGGCTTTTGCAGCCGTGAACACCTTTGTAACTTTCGAAGAAGTGGTAGCGCCAATGACGCCGCCACCGGCACCTCAATCGGAAGCACAGCAATAGATTAACCAATAGTTGCCTTAAACTAATATAAACCATATAATTGACCAGAAAAATGTCACTCATCTCAAAATCAAAAAGAGGCCTCAAGTTACTCACTTTAAGTGTGTTTATTGCGACACTGCTTGGAATGAATCTCACAGCACACGCATTCATAAAGGAGTTCAACGAATTCTTTGATTTGGGCGAACAAGGTATAACATTCACAGCATTCGAAGGCAAGTTGGCTCAATTAAGTGCGGAGGGATATGACCCTGCATTGGTAGTAACAACTGATTTCAGAGATTTCGTGCTATTAGTGGTTAATTTTGCTCTTGGATTTTTAGGACTTGTAGCGGTAATTATAGTAATTTATGGAGGTACACTCTACGTAACTGCGGGAGGAGAGGAAGAAAAAACCCAAAAGGGAAAGAAAGCGATTACATACGCGGTGATCGGACTTTTAATAGTCTTGGGATCTTTCGCATTCGTTAACACAATTATAGGTGGTGCAACGGGGGATAGTGATACTTCATCGGGAGCACCCGGCTCCGGAACCCTTGTTGGAGGAGGGTTTAACGCATCAGCGGAACAAGTCCGAGCGCTTGCCATAGAAATTTTCAATGGTTATATATTCCTAACTGAAGCCCAGGAAGATCTATTGAATATAAAAAATGATGTAGAAAAAGAATCTTTGAAGCCTAATAACCTACCAAGCAAAAGTAGTATATTGGCATATTTAAACTCAGTGAAATCAAAATTAAAAAATATGGAGAATGGAGTGCCGGCTTTCAGTATCGCAAAGGCTGAAATTAACGAACAGATAAGAGCTATAGACAAGGACATTGATCTCATAAGTAGGACAAATGGAACAATCTACATCAAGCAGCCAGGCGAGGGGGCATCTAGCCTTGACGTATGCGATGTTGATGAAGAAAGATATCTTATCGTGGACATTGGAGATAGCGACCAAAAAATCTGTAGTGAAACAGATCCTCCTCATGACATAATATACACGAAAAAATTACATGAAACCTGGAAACCAATTCATGCAAAATACAACGAGGATACCATCTACGACAACATAATTAAGCCAATTGCAGCTAGTTACTTAGTAGATCTGGAAAGAATCTTTGGACAACTTGAGGCTGTTTATGCAAATTTCGCAAACATTGAAGTTATAAGTACAGGGAAAGCAAATACAGCACATACTGCTATGCAAGCAAATACTGCTTTCGGCTATACGGTACCCGCAGACAGTACGACAGACAGTACTTCTCTTACACAAACTGCAGCAGGCTTTATGCATAGTATTGATGGTTGGACACTAGCTGGTGGTATATCTGCAACCGGTGGACTAATGATGAAAGGCCTAGAGCAAATGGCAATCATCTATGAAGAACTGAAAACTCTGCAATACGTACAGTCCAGACTCACAGCGGACGTAGTTGAAGGTACAGCTCCACTAACAGTGCTGTTTGATACGGCAGGATCAATCGATCCGGTTGGAGGAAGTATAGAAAGCGGCAAAATCATATGGGACTTGGGTGGAAGCCAAAGCATTTCGGAGTTATTTGCGGCAACAAAGGGTACAGCACTGACTTCCACAGACGTAGTAGACTGTGAATTCTCACCCACAAGTCTTGGTACAAGTGCAGAAGATGTAATAGGAGTTACGGCAAAACGATGTACATTTAAAAAGCCAGGAACCTATCGTGCAGCGGTAAGAATCGATTCCAAAGAGCCAAATCTTATAGCCCCGGGGATTAGCATACTAACAATTAAGGTCCATCCACCAACTACGCAAATTGAATTAGAAGTGGCCGGAGATGACGTAATGCATTATGACGCAAGCGGCGTTTTAGTTATCGACAAGTCAAAGGTGCAGGTTACTCAGGAAGATGCAAGCAAAGGAATAATATTTGATGCAAGCTCAACAAAGGCTGATCAATATAAAATTGATTATGGCGATGGTGAGTCGGAAGGATTCTTAACAGACGGAAAATTTACACACTCATATCCCGAAACCGGTAAATACAAAGTAACACTTGAAGTGGTAAATGAACTTGGAGTTATAGACAAGAAAATATTTACTTTGGAAGTGACCACCCTTGCAGCCAGATTAAACGTTAGCCCTGCAGGAAAGGCATTTGTAGACACACAAGTTGTCTTTGATGGTAGCGATTCAAAATCAGACATTGGCAAAATTATAAGTTACAAATGGACTATAGTAGCGAATATACCTCCGGAAATGCAGGGATCTAATGACCCGGAAATAGTCAAACTGGTCGATGAAATTACTGATGCATATCCAACCGGCGGACTAGTGGAACAAGCATCAAATCTTCAGATATTTACACACAAATTTAAATATGCACTGAAATATGACATCACTTTAGAGGTAACAGATTCCAATACCTCACCCGGAGCGAAAAATACTGCAACAGAAACAATTGCCGATTACCAGGTAGAATCCCACCCACCGGTTGCAATATTTGAATACTCTACTCCTGTAGAAACTCAACCCGGTACGATATACTTAGACGCCAAACCAAGTTACGACCCTGATGGCACTGATAATTTTAGTTTTGAGTGGACAATCAATCCTGGAGTTTTAGACACAGACTATGAGATAGAAGACACAGTTGAGCATGGACTCAACTCTGAGCAACCAAGAATTAAATTCCTAAACAAAGGAGAATACGAAGTTACTTTAAAAATCACGGATAAAATATCGGATGAAGAATTTAGTGAGACATCACAAACAGTGGTAGTCGATAAAACCATCGATGTTAAATGGGGTGATGATCAGACAGTTACAGCCAAACTGGACGATCAAGGCAATGCAAAAGTCGTATTTATAATAGAAAGTGATAACGCGGAAACTTATGAGGTAGACTTTGGAGACGGCACAAGCGAAAGTGGGGAAATCGCGGGAGTAACCACAACAACTGATCCGCATGATTACACGGAAACAGGGAAATACCCTATAAAAGTGATTGTTTATGATGAGGATGGAGATGAAAACATCCTTGATGGCCGCATCTTTATTGGGGGTGGAGAAAAGCCAATCGCCAGAGCCAGACTCCAGATAAATGGTGAAGACAATTTTGATGTTTCGACGCTAGAAAAACCAATTAGAGTAAGCAAAAAAGATGTACTTAATTTTCTTGCGGACGAATCGGTAGACAAAGATGGAAAGAAGAGCGGAATAAATTTTTCATGGGATTTGGGTGACACAACAAAGAGTTCAAAAAAGAAAGTAACACATACATATAAGGAATTCAGCCCAATGGATCCGGTTCTCAAGGATTTGGTTCTTCCATATGAAGTAAAACTAAAGGTGATCGACAAGGATGATGCAACTAAATTTGCAGAAGACGAAATCTACATAGAAGTAGCAAATCTTCCGCCGACCTTTTCATCTGTTCAGGGAGTTCCTTTAAGAGCAAATAAAAATTTGATAACTCCGGTAACAATGAACATGAAGGTACATGGCGATGAAGATGAGGACGGCACAATAACCAAATATAAATGGTGGTATTTTGACGTTGATGCACCCGCCACCCAGCTTGGTGTACAGGTAACTCAAGCTCCATCGGCTCAGTTGGTGATAGGAACGACAGGCAGAGAGGGGGAAGAAATAACCTATGGATTCGGACTGGAAATAACCGATAATGACAATGCTACTGCAAACAATGAAACTAATATTGAAAACGGCAACTACTCCGAAATTACTGTTACAAATGGGGCAAATGAACAACCAACAGCAAAAATGACTGTAGATGCGCCATCAGTTTTTGTGGGAGATCAGGTCACAATGACAAGTTCCTCCGAGGACCCTGACGGCAATATAATTTCTTATATTTGGGATATAGAAGGTGATGGTTTCCACAATAATGAACCAACCGACAAAGCATCAATCCAACATGTTTATGAATCACAAAATAAGGAAGGATATAACGTGCGACTAAAAGTTATAGACGATAAGGGAGGAGAAGCAGTTTCAGATCCGGTAACAATCCATGTGGATTCACTGGCTGAGCCCCCCGTTGCTGCTTTCAAATACGAAGTTGTTGATGGTAGCTCGGGTATGGAAATAAAATTCACAAGCAATTCGAAAGCTGATGAAAAGGCTAAAGCTAGCATAATAGCTTACAAATGGGATTTTGATACCAAATTTGAAGATAGTGATGGAGATGGGGAAAAGAATAACGATAGTGACGCAAAATCTGAAAATCCCAAGAAACTTTACAGTGCCCAGGGTGTTTACGATGTAAAACTTATAGTTACAGATGACCAGGGCAATGAAGACGATGTTACTAATACTGTTTACATTCCACTTGCAAAGCCACCTAAAGCGGCTTTTACAAGTAAAGTTAAAGATGGAAAAGTGACATTCAAAAACAATTCAACGTCAGATGAAGAAAATGGAGCGGAAATCGACAGCTACATATGGGATTTTGACACAGCATCAGCACTGGAAAATGCTGATAGTGATGGAGATGGCGCCAAAGACAATGACAATGATTCCAGTGAAACCGAGCCGATACTGGAGTACGAACAGGCCGGCACATACATGGTAAAGCTAACCGTGATTGATACGCAAGGTAATGAGGATTTTGTAATTAATGAGGTAAATTTTGCATTAACTGCGGTGGCCGATCCAATAACAGGTAAAACAATGGACCCAATAGGACCTGGAGGCGGCGGAAAAATAAAAGCAAAACTGTTTACAGACCCTTCTCCGGGAGGAGATGGAGTTATAACAATTCCCGGAACAAGTGGAAATGTTAAATTTGATTTTAGTAAGTCGGAAGGTTTAATTTCACACTATATTCTTGATAAGAATATATATTTTGATACAAATGGAAACGGCATAAAAAACGATGACGAAGACTTTAAAACTGTTTTCCCGGGTACATGGAGTACATTTTTCGATAGCGCATGGGGCAAAATAGTTGTTAAACTAACAGTCAAAGATATCCATGGAAATGAAGACAGCACAACTGTAGAAATTAAGTTCGGTAATATTCCATTAAGCAACATTTAAAATGGCAGAAGAAGAAAAACCCAAAAACAAAGCACCAAACACAACGGACATTCAAGATTATGAAATGGGGGAGGAACAGGCTATACCTGCAGAACCAAAGATCAACAAGTATAATACTGTTCCACAGCCTCCTACAGGTAAGCCGGCTTCGTCAGCATCTGTTGACCCCAAAGCACCGGCTCCGGCTGCAGCACCGGCAAGTCCACAGCCAGCTGCTCCAACTGTGGCTAGCACAGGACCCGAAGAGCCGCTTAAAAAGGGTGGAGAACCTGTAGTTATTCCGGGACAAACTATCGCAAAGCCCGGACAAGCAGCAACACCTGTAGCACCAGGGCAACCTCCTGTCGCACCGGCACAACCTGTAACCCCAGGCCAACCTCCTGCGTCCTCCGCACAACCGGCAGCACAAACCGGACAACCAGCGGCACCAGCCCAACCTACAACCCCAACTCAACCGACAACCCCAGGCCAACCCGCAAAACCGGGCCAGCCACTTAGACCGGGGCAGGTACTTGCAAAACCGGGAGGTCCGTCCACGGTTGCAAAAAAGAAAATAATGCTCGGTTGTTTAGGAGCATTTGGTGGGATTTTGCTGCTATTCCTAATTCTTTCATTTGTATTCCTCGCTCAATCGGGAGATGAGCCAAGCCCAATGGCCAAACTTCTTGGAGTAAACCAGGGAGCATTTGTTAATGGACTTATCACATTCATACATTTTATTTTCATAATTATCTCACTTACGGCTTTTGTATTTACAATGGTGGGTCTATTTAAGGCAAGCATGGCGAAAAAGGGAGATAAAGAAACCAAGAAGGCAGGATTGAAAAAGAGCCTTGTTGGTGGACTGATATTGATAACGGTTCTAATTATTTGGGGAATAGTCTTTGCCTATCTTGACTCAAAAAGAGTAGCAACAGGACCGGAAATAACAGCACCTATAATAACAGATCCGGAAGAAACACTGGAGCTAAGCGCACCGGTAGAGGTGAAATTTGATGGATCAAACATTACCTTCAACCAAAATAAATACAAGATAGTCGCACACGAATGGAATTTTGGCGATGATTCAACTGATGGTACAGGCCAGGTTGTATCACATGTTTATGAGGAAAAAGGTACATTCACAGTCAGCCTGACAGTTAAGGTTGAAGAGAAGGCAACCGGTGAGGTGCTTGAATTGGGTACATTCACAAAAATAGTCTCAATTACAGATGAAGCGCTTGCTGCGGTATTTGAAGCAACTCCACAGTCTGGAGAGGCCCCACTTGAGGTTGAGTTTGATGCCGGTAATTCAAAGGATCCGGATGGAAATATAGAAAGTTATGAATGGGATTTGGATGAAGACGGTAGTTATGATGATGAAGAAGGAGAAAAAATTACTCACACATTCGAGAAAATAGGGAAATATACTGTTGGGTTAAGGGTTACAAACACTTTGGGAGAATTTAATATTGCCGAAAAGGACATAGACGTAAAGAAGTCGGAAGATCCGGAGCCAGTGATAACTATAGATGATGAACCCGGAAGCTACGTAGTAGCGGTAAGTTATGTATTCAAAGGAGAAGAGTCCACATCGCCTAACGGGAAAATCACCAAATATGAGTGGAATTTTAACGATGGAAGTAAACCCGTGAATACTAAAACAGCATCTCATGTATTTGAATCGGAGGGTACATTCGAAGTGACTTTAACAGTAACCGATGAAGAGGATAAAGTTGGAGTAGTAAGCAAGGAGATCGTGGTAGGTGCGCCTAAGGGCAGTCCTAGAGCAAAAATATTCAGCATCCCAACCTTAAAGGAAGATGATCTCTTCCTAAAGGGAACTCAACCATTTGCATTGGTATTGGATGCCAAACAAACTACGGATAGCGACAACAATATAGTGGATTATTCATGGGATTTCGGCGACGATAGCCAAAATGGCGTTGGAGAATCGGTTGGACACACATTTGTAAATGAAGGCACATATACAATTAAACTTTCAGTTACGGACGCCGATGACAATGTCGGCGTCGCGACTCTAGTGGTGAAAGTGGAAGCACAGGGGATTAAGGCGGAACTTCAGGCTGATAAGGTTGAAGGAAATATACCACTTACAGTCAATTTTGACGCTAGCGGCTCAGCCTTCACAAATGGACAAATTACCAGCTATCAATGGGACTTCGGGGATGGTTCCGATCCTAAACTTGGGTCGGCCAATATAAGCCACAAATACACAGGTATCGGCACATACAACGCATCGGTAAAAGTAATAGGCTCTGATAATTCTGCAGATACTGCAAAAATATCTATAACAGTTAGAGAAATACCGCTAAGTGCATGTTTTACGTCAGTATTTGAAAAGGGTTCAGCACCACTTGAAACAACATTTGATCCGGGATGTTCCACCGGAACAATCTCAAGTTACTTATGGGACTTTGACGATGGTTCGAATGCGACTTCTGCAAAGCCAAATCATACATTTGAAGAACCGGGGGAATATGAAGTCACATTGGAAATTGCAGATTCAGAGAACACTGTCTCAAAAGCTATAGTAAATATAACCGTAACAGAATAAAAATGAGATTTACACGTCCACAAAAAAGAAGATTATCAATCGTTGCAATAATCGCAGTAGTTGCACTTATGGCAACTGTTATTGCTCCTGTAATTGCTGCGTTTTTCTACAACGGATAAATCTTAAACAGAATTTGACAATAATTAGCTGCAGGCGTAAAATCCTAGGCGTTAAGGGCGTTTATACTGCTTTTCAGGATCACAACTGATGCTGGCAAAAATATAACCAAAATATTATGCCTATTTTTGATTCTTTGATGATTATAATTCTAGTTGGATCAGCAGCTATGGCACTGATCTCATTTAACCGTGTTATAGCATATGACAAGAGATACAATCTCCCGGAATCCAAATACACCAAGCTCTTTGGCATTCTTAATATATGGCATATCACAGGGGCATACCTATTTTTTGCACTTTTACATGTGACACTAACTATCTGGTTTTTATATACATTATGAGTAATAGAGACAAATACTTTAAGGGGCAACAGGCGGATGAAAGATTTATATGTTTCATGCGCCATCATTGGATATTTCTATTAAAAGAATTCGTCTATGGGATAATTTTCTTTATAGCGGTCTGCTTTGCCATTTATCACATGGAAAGTATTCAAAATATATTGAGGGGGAATCGCGAAGTAAAATTACTTTTCGCTACAGCATTTCTTTTTGGAACAATCTTTATGCATAGATTCTTCATCAAACTTCTGAACTACTTCGTAAACACAGGGATTATTACGGAAAAGCGCTTCATAGATCACCAAAAGACGCTTTTTTTCCAGGATTCAATGGACTCTATAGATCTTGCCCAAATACAGAATATTGAACGCCTTGGAGACGGTATTTTGCCAAATATTTTTGGATATGGAGATCTGAAAATATTCCTAACCGCATCGGCCGGTGTAAGGACATTCAGCTGTTTGCCAAATGTCAAATTCCATTTTAGGTGTATAACCCGCCAAAAGGAAATAGCTCAAAAACAAATGTTACGAGGGCACGGCTATATCGGAGATGAAATATTTAATCGTGACATAAAGTATCCAACTTCGAGTAGCAGCAACATAAAAATAGATGGACCCACAACTCCAATCCCATTCGAGGAAAAATTGTCAAAGTGAGGGTTGCCAAAAGGGCTTTAATATTGTTTTTTATGAATATACATGTTAGGGTTATGGTCATTTTAAGCTAATCATGATCACATTTAAAGACCTGGGCCTTAATCCTATGATTCTACAAGCTTTGGCGGAAATCGGTTTTGAAACACCTACTCCAATCCAAAGCAAAACTATTCCACACTTAATTAATTCAGAGAAAGATCTGATAGCTTTAGCACAGACCGGCACAGGCAAAACCGCAGCATTTACACTGCCAATTATTGAAAAGCTTGATGACAATGTTAATTTCGTTCAATCACTGATTCTTTGCCCAACTAGGGAATTGGCCATTCAAATAACAAACGATATTCAAAAATTCATCAAGTATTCAGGTAAAACATCTGTACTTACCGTCTTTGGTGGTGAAAGGATAGACAAGCAGATAAATGCCATGAAGAGACGACCACAGATCGTTGTAGGGACGCCGGGAAGGGTAAATGACTTGATTAACCGTAGGGTACTTAAAGTAGAAAATATAAAATGGCTTGTTCTGGATGAAGC
>JAQBYK010000158.1 GCA_027622635.1 bacterium | reverse complement strand
AAATCAGAGATAGAAATAAAGATAACAGTTCCGGAGGAAAGAATGCATGAATTCAAAAAGAAAGCTTGCGACGAAATTTCAAAGGATGTGAAGGTCAAAGGTTTTAGGCCGGGGCATGTTCCTCATAACGTTTTAGAGCAATATGTGGACAAGAATTTGATAAAGGCTCAGACTCAACAATTTGCCATTCAACAGATATATACAGAAGTAGCGATAAAGGAAAATCTGCAGGTAGTGAGTAGGCCAAAAGTGGACATAGATAGTGAGGAACCACTTAAATTTACTGCAAAAGTTGCAGTTCTTCCCGAGGTAGAAATAAAGGATTACAAAAAAATAAAAGTTAAGAAAATGGACTCCAAAGTCACAGATAAAGATATAGAGCAAGTTGTAGACGACATGAAAAAATATGGAACAACTTTCAAGGATGTGGAGAGAGCCGTACAGAAAGGTGATAGGGTTGAGGTGGATTTCGAGGGTTTCGATGAAGGTGGAGCTTCGGTAGAAAACACTAAAAGCTCAAACCACCCGGTAATAATAGGGGAAGGCTCACTTATTCCGGGATTTGAAGAAGAGCTTATTGGATTAAAGAAAGATGAAAAAAAGGAATTCGACATAACTTTTCCAAAGGACTATGGGAAAGAAAGTTTCCAAAACAAAAAGATGAAATTCAAAGTTCAAATAAAAAAGATTGAGGAGCCAAGTATCCCCGAGCTGGATGAAGCACTAATCGAAAAAATGACCGGAAAGAAGCAAACTGTCGAAGAATTTAAAAAAGAGATTGAAAAGAACATTCAAGCCAAGAAAGACCTTGAAGCAAAGCAGAAACAAGAAAATGACTACATAGAAAAATTACTCGAAAGAACCAATGTGGATATGCCGGAATCTTTAATAGACGAGGAATCAGAGTACATTTTGATGGAAATGAAGGAAGACGTAGAGCACAAAGGGATAGAATTCGGCAAATTTCTGGAGCAGTCAAAAACCACAGAGGATGATTTGCGAAAAAAATATCGCCCTGAAGGTGAAAGACGCATAAAGATAAGACTTGCTCTTCAGTACTTAATAACAGAAGAAAGGGTTGAGGTGACAGAAGACGATTTAAAGGCTGAACTGGAAAAGATAAAAGCAAATTACCCACCGGATCAAGAGAAAAAGATTCAGGAAGAATTTGAAGGCGGAAAGCTAAAAGCCCAACTTAAAAACCGTTTGGCACTAAGAAAACTATTTGACAAAGTTTTGGCATAAAAACTACACTAACAAAGTAATAACAAACCTACCTATGAAAGCACTCTACCTCACATTATCAATCATTTTCACAGTTCTCATCCTAATACTATCATTCGGGAACATTGCAGCTCAATGTAGTCAGCTCAAATTCCTCTTTTACGACGTTAAACAAAATCCTACGATAGTATTCCTCGGAGTAGCCGTAGTGGGAATCATTACCGGGGCCTTGTATCACGCCTTTCTTTCAAAGGTTTTGGCAGTGCCTGAAGACGAGGAAGAACAAAACTTCTAAGATGTTCAAAAAAATATTGCATGATGTACACAATTTGTGTACATTTCGCTTGGGCAACATTTAAGGGCAAATACTTAGGGATGCTAAAGCGATTATTTACATCAAACACGCGTATTAAGCTTTTGACAGTTTTCCTGATGAATCCAGGGGAGGAATACTTCATTAGGGAGCTAACAAGAAAGCTTGATGAACAAATTAATTCTATAAGAAGGGAATTAGACAATCTCAAAAAGATGGGTTTTCTTAAATCCAGGACGAAACTTCGCAAGAAATATTACTATGTGAACAAGAATTTTGTATTCCTGGAAGAATTAAAAAGCATAATCGTAAAAGCGCTGTCTTCCAATGAAACACTTGTAAAAGACATCTCACAAATGGGAGAAATAAAATTATTGGCACTATCGGGATTATTCATTGGCAAAGAGACTACAAGCGTAGACATGTTTATAGTTGGTGATATGGACAAGGAGAGACTCACAAACTACATAAACAACGACCTTAGAACAAAAAGACCTGTAAAACTGACAATAATGAACGAAGAAGATTTTGTATACAGACTTAACTGCAAGGATAGGTTTGTGACAGATATTATGAATACAGCAGAGAATCAGATCCCAATAAATAAAATGCCTTGATTAAAAGGAGAAGCTTCTATATATTGCACGAGCGTAAAAATTTGATATGTCGATACTACAAGAGGTACAAAAACTAGCGATCAAGAAAAAAGTTCCGGTTCTAAGAACGGGTTACACTGTGCGTGTACACCAGAAGATCAAGGAAGGCGAAAAGCAGAGAATACAGATATTTGAAGGTTTGGTAATCAAAATGAATAGCGGATATGGAGCTGACAAAACATTCACTGTAAGAAAAATTGTGCAGGGTATTGGAGTGGAGAAAATATTTTCACTTTATTCGCCCTTGATTGAAAAAATAGAAGTCAAAAAAATCGCTAAGGTGAGAAGAGCAAAGCTTTTCTACATGAGAAAGAGATCCGGTAAATCCGCAAGACTGAAAGAAGGATTTGTTAATATTGCCGAAGCTGAACAGAGTGAGGC
>JAQBYK010000157.1 GCA_027622635.1 bacterium | reverse complement strand
CGATGGCGTATCATAATTTTCATAAAGTTGATACAAGAATTGTCAGAATTTTTAATACATATGGGGAAAGAATGCGAATTGATGATGGTCGAGCAATTCCAACTTTTATTTCACAAGCATTAAAAAATGAAGATGTAACAGTGTTTGGTGATGGTTCGCAAACAAGAAGCGTTTGCTACGTTTCGGATTTAATTGATGGTATTTATAAATTAATGTTAAGTGATTATGACTTACCAATGAATATAGGTAATCCAGAAGAAACTACAATACTTGAATTGGCCGAAGAAATAATTAATTTAACTAAAAGTGATAGTAAAATAATTTTTAAAGATTTACCAATTGATGATCCTAAAATAAGACAACCGGATATTTCGAAAGCAAAAGAAATTTTAAAATGGGAGATAAAAGTTAATAGAAGTGAGGGGTTTAGAAAAACTAAAATATTCAATAATGAAAAGAAAAAATCTACAAACATGATTTAGTTTAAAGGGATTAGAACGAATATTTAAGGTATGCGATATTATTATGAAAATAAAAGTGACAGTATCAGTTTTTTTAAAGTGGTTTTAATTAAAATTGTAAAAGTTGAATTTAGTACAGTATGTTTTTGAGATTTAGAAATTGATATGCAGAAAATAAAAATTAATCTTGGGATTATTGGCTGTGGTCGTTGGGGTATTAATCATGTAAAGACCGCATATAATTTACTTGGGGAAAATCTAACCGGTGTGTTTGACTCAAATCCAAAAGCCTCGGCAAAAGTTTCAGAAATTTCTCAATCAATCCCTTTTACGACAAATAAAAATGATGTCATAAAGAATTCAGACATCAACGGTGTTATTATTGCTACACCAGCTGAGACACACTTTGAACTTGCTAAAGAATGTTTAGAAAACGGAAAACATGTATTGGTTGAAAAACCAATCACATTAAAAAGTGACGAGGCAAAAATACTTGTTGAATTAGCGAAAAGCAAAAATCTGCAAATAATGGCCGGGCATGTTTTACTATATCATCCAGCCATTAGAATGATAAAGAAATATGTCTCTGAGAAGATTATTGGAAATTTACAATACATCTACAGTAACCGCCTGAACCTCGGTGCCATCAGAAGCGAAGAGAATATCCTCTGGAGTTTTGCGCCGCATGATATTTCCATTATTCAGCATTTGACGGAAACAAATCCAATTGAGGTATCTTCACACGGCGCCAATTTTGTCCAAAACGGCATCGAAGATACCACGATCACATATTTAAAGTATCCCAATAATGTTCATGCTCATATCTTTGTCAGTTGGCTCCACCCATTCAAAGAACAGCGTCTGGTGGTCATCGGCGATAAGGGGATGATGGTGTTTGAGGATAGCCTTGCTAAGGATAAACTCAAGTTCTATCCGAAAGGATTTGAAAAAACAGACAAAGGGATCCAAAAATTCGAAGGGGATTTTGAGTCTGTTCAATTCGGCGAAGCTCAGCCGCTTGCAGAAGAGCATAAGCATTTCTATGATTGTATTATTAATAACAAACAACCATTAACAGACGGCACGCATGCTCTTGAAGTATTGGAAATTTTAGAACAAGCTAGCGAAAGGTTAAAACTATGACAGATCAAAAAGAAAAAAACTACTACGTCAATCAATATGCCGTTGTGGACGACAACGTTGAAATCGGTGAAGGGACAAAAATATGGCATTTTTCTCATGTGCAGTCAGGTTCAAAACTTGGGAAGAAATGTGTACTTGGACAGAATGTCAATGTCGCAACTGATGTTCAGATCGGTAATTTTGTGAAGATCCAGAATAATGTATCGGTGTATGAAGGCGTGACGCTGGAAGATTATGTCTTTTGCGGACCGTCAATGGTCTTCACCAATATATTGAATCCGCGATGCAAATATCCGCAGGTCGGCAAACAATTTTATGTGAATACGCTCGTGAAAGAGGGAGCGTCGCTTGGGGCCAATTCCACCATCGTTTGCGGAATCACGATCGGGCGTTTCGCCATGATCGCGGCCGGATCCGTTGTGACGAAAGATGTTCCTGATTTTGCTCTTGTCTTGGGAAATCCAGCGCGCGTTAAAGGATGGTGGAGCGAGGCAGGCAACAGACTTGAATTCGACAAAGACGGATATGCATTCTGCGCAAAATCCAACATGAAATATAAACTTGAAAACGGGAAAGTAATCGAGGTAAAATCATGAACGTTCCATTATTAGATCTGAAAGCGCAATATAAAACCATTAAAAAGGAGATTGACGCTGCATTGATCCGCACAGCCGAGTCGCAGTACTTTATTCTTGGCCCCGAAGTGGAAAAAATGGAACAGGCAATGTCCGCATATATCGGCTGCAAGCATTCATTCGGAGTTTCCTCCGGAACCGATGCATTACTTCTTGCCTTGATGGCTATTGATATAAAGCCAGGTGATGAAGTTATTGTACCGACATTTTCTTTTTTTGCAACCGCTGGAGTTGTTGCGCGTTTGAATGCTGTTCCGGTGCTTGTCGATTCGGATAAGATCACTTTCAACATCGATGTGAATCAAATTGAATCGAAGATCACTTCAAAAACAAAAGCGATTATACCAGTTCAC
>JAQBYK010000156.1 GCA_027622635.1 bacterium | reverse complement strand
CTTAACCTTTGGAGTGTGTATTATTTGCAACCTGTGTACATTCTTTCTGTATTGCCGGCTTTGTTTTATGTGCCGCAATTGTACCGAGAGAGTCGAGTTTGGAAGGGGCTTGTTGGATTAACGGTGTTCCTCGTCGTGTTAAATTCTGTTCCGACGGGGATCCACTATCTCACTTTTTATAAAAATCTCCCTGTAAATTTTAATCAGACGGTAGAATTTTTGGTTAAAGATATTCAGGAGGACAATTTGAAAGAGGGGCCAAAGTCCAGAACCATTTTTTTAGATGGAGTCAATCGAGGTTCTGGGAAATGGTTTTATTTTATTGTTTCTGAATTTCTTCGTCATAATGGTCTTTCTGAAAGCGAATTTGATTTAAAGTCTGATATTGAGTCGGAAAACCTGAATCCTGGCCCCTTCCCTTTATTAGGAAAAATTCCCACTCCCTTCACCGTTTTCCAAAAAGGGCCTTTGCCTCAAATGGAAGAGGGAGATTATTTAGTTCTTACTCCACTCAGCACAGATCCTCAAAAATCAATTAATAATGATAATTATCTCAAAGAGTTACAGGGGCAATTTGATCTGGCATTTGAAACGAAAAGTAAATTCGTATTTCCTCTTATAAACCTAAAGGTTTTAGGCCGATATTTTCTTTCTTTGGGAGCTCAACCTGGAGAGGGGTTTTTGTCAATTAGTAGACATAGGCCATCTTTTAATACGCCTGACTTTAAGGTGTATGTTCGAAAATAATCGTGGCGTATTTAATTAATGACCTTCTAATGCTTGGAAAAGAATGAATTGTAAAAATGCAATTATTTTTTAACGAAAATGCCTGTGATGAGGAAGGGCCTGAGTTTGCTTGGAATCTTTCCAAAATACTTAGCGCAGTGGTATTGGTTGGTTTTATTTTAATCTGGGCAAAACTCGTAGGGTCTCCTCGAAATTATCTTTATCCCATATTGGTGGAAAGACAATTTGTAAGGTTAAATATTTACCTTGTTGTCCTGCCTTTTTTATTTGCATTTGGTTTTCTGGGAATTCTATTTCCGCCAATTGCCGTAGCATTACTTTACTCAGCAAATCCCTTGCTGGCGCAAGTTTCAATTGGAAATCCAGGGCTTTCTTTTTTGCCCATTTTAACGGGGACTCTGATTTTTGTCCTTCTGTTAAGACGCTGGAATGATGGGGGGGTGGCAGCAATGTGTCGGGCTCGTGTCTTTCAATGGATTCCCTTTTTCCTTCTTCTCGTTTTTCTACTGCATGGAAGTATTCGAAGCCAATTTTGGGGGTCGTCATTCTCATTGAACAATGAAGGCCTAGGGTTAACTCTGGGGAATGCTTTGGACGCATATCACCCTCTTCATTATATTTACTTTATTTCAATCCACTGGCTTAGTTTTCTTATTCTGGGAATTTTAGCCTGTGCTAGTTTAGGTGATATGAAGATTTTTTTCCTATCACTTCCCATGTTTATTGTAGGACCTTTACTTGGTATCCCCGCTCTAGTCTATGTGGAAAATTTTGGTGAAGTCTTAGGTCGGGGAGGGATGGAAACCATGATTGGTTTAACCTATGCAAATATTAACAGAGGTTTTGTAGGGTATTTAGCAGCTATCGGGGTTTTAGTCTCTGTCACCAGGTTGAATCATTTGCCCAAATCAAAAAAATCTTTTGGCCTGGCTTTTCTCGGGATTAGTCTATTGTTAATAATCCTTTCTGGATCAAAGGGGCCAGTTTTTGGTTGTGTGTTGGGCCTATGCTTAATGTTGATGTTGAGTGAAAAGAGAGGTTTGCTCAAAGGGCTTCTTTTGTCTGTTGGTGCGGTTGGGCTGACCGCACTTCTGAGCTATGCCCTAGGATTCAATGGGATATTGAATCAATTTTTTCTATCCTCGCACAGTTTTACGACACGTTTGAACCTTATGAGCGAGGCTTTGAATCAGTTTGCGACTGGAAATATAGGTATCTGGTTATTGGGTGGAGGATTTGGATCATCTACCCTGCAACTACCCAATGGCCTTGGTCCCCCTTATGTTCATATGGGAAGTCACAATTTGTTTTTAGATCTTTTGAATGAAGTAGGTATTTTAGGCCTTATTTGGGTTCTTGGTTCTATCCTTTTCGCAGGGCAAAATTTTTATAGGGAAATAAAAAATCATCCTCCTGGGACTCAAAAATATTTTGAATCTTTGCTTTGTGCGATAGGTGGCGTGATATTTGTGAAACTTTCTGTCGGAACGGATACCTATGGGGAGGATATACTTCCCCTTGTCATTGGTGTACTAACGGGGAGCAGTATCTGCATTCACCTTCGACGTTTAGGAAAATGAAATTGAGATTACCCCTTTTGGCCATGGTGGCATGATGTCATTGAACAGACTAATTTTGTTGCCAATTAATTATTTGAAAACCAATGTGTGGCCACTAATAATATTTGCCGGCCTTTCCTGTGTCATGGTTTGGAAAGCTTTGCTATTGCCAAATTGCTTTGCCTTTGATGCCAATGATGAACGAAATCATACCTTTGTTAATTTGAAAGCCGCCAAGGATATTTTTCTTCAAGGGGAACTCCCCTTTATGAATTTTTTCAATAACTTTG
>JAQBYK010000155.1 GCA_027622635.1 bacterium | reverse complement strand
ATGATAGAGAGTATTGAAGAATGGGCCGATCATCCGCGGTTCATCTCTAAAGAGGTACAAGAAAAATCCTATCAACACTGCCAAAATTGCAGAAAATCGCAAGATTTTAAGAAAATTCTCAATCCACGTCAATCTCCTATGTGCGTACACAAGATAAAAAGCGGAAACGGAAGAAAAGGCCAAAACTTCACTGAATCCGACATTCCTTGTCTCGGAAAAAATAAAAGAGAGACCAAAAAATGATACAAAGATAAAAAGGGCAAATTTCTCCAAACCGGCTGTTTCACCCTTTTTTCTGCATTCAATAAGTGCGAGGAACATTATCAATATTGAAAAAACAATGACAACAGGAAAACCGGCTCCATAGTCATACTTTTTAAAAACGGGATTAAAAAGAGCCAGTAGCCAAAAAGCCCCAAGTACAAGCAAAGATATATTGTTTCTACAAAACCTCAAGTGCTCTTTCATGGGGCAATTATACAGAAAGAAAGTTTGACTTCAATAAGCCCTAAGCTTTACAACTTTTATGACATGGGCAAAATCCAGACAAGGCATAAAGCAAAACTCCTCCCGGCCACCAGTTAGCAACAAATTCTCCAAATCCTCCCATGCTAACTCCAAGGTTTAGAAGCAGCAGTAGCAGCATTGTAACTGATAGTATAAGTGGAGCAATCCATCGGCAGTGGCAGCATGATCCGTCTTTCATGGTTTTAAGGTTAAAAATATATGTGTAAAATAGCATGTCACAGGAAGAAAACGCAAGAATAGGGGTGATCTAAATTTAAAAAATTGATATAATGTCATAAATGAAAACACAAAGCATTAGAGCAATACTTGTTGATGTTATAGATCCCGATACTTCCAAGGAAGATGCCAAAAACCGATTAAGGGAGTTGGAGAGCTTGGTTACAACTTACGGTGGTCTTGATGTTGTAAAAATAATGCAAAAAAAGGATAAACCAAACTACGAGACATATATTGGAAAAGGAAAGGTAAAGGAAATCATAAGAGAAGGATACGAAAGAAAAGCCGAACTGGTGATTGTTAACAACATTCTAAAACCCAGACAAATTTATACTCTCAATGAAGCTTTTAGAGACAGTAAAATGAAAGCATGGGATCGAATTGATCTTATTCTTAAAATATTTACAAAGCATGCATCAAGTTCACATGCCAAACTCCAGATAGAATTGGCTAGTATAAGGCATATGGGCCCACGAATATTCGGTATGGGTATGGAATTATCCAGGCAGGCGGGGGCAATGGGAGTCAGGGCCGGACAAGGTGAGGCAAATATCGAGATGATGAAACGACATCTCCAGCGCCAGGAATTAAGCATTTTGAAGAAACTCAAGCATTACGAGGTCATCGATGAGGGACATAGAAAACGTCGACGTCGAAAAAATTTCAGATCAGTTGCTCTAGTTGGATACACAAATGCGGGAAAGAGCTCACTACTTAATGCACTTACAGGAAAAGGTGTATATGTAGCTGATCAGCTTTTTGCGACATTGGATACCAGAATTGGAAAGGTTTATGATCAAAACAATACCGGTTATGGTTCAGAAATTCTTATGTCCGACACAATCGGCTTCATACAGGATCTCCCTCCAACTCTAATCAAAGCATTTAAGTCCACCCTTGCCGAAACAGTGGAGGCCGATTTGATTCTTCATGTTATTGATGTAAACGACCCGCAGGTACACAAAAAGGTTGAAGTTGTGGAGGAAATACTTGCTCACCTTGGCGCGCACAAAAAACCAAAAATATATGCTTTCAGCAAAGTTGATCTTATCGCCCCCAGATCAATGTTCGACCCCAAATTTGCGGCACTAAAAAAGAAAAGCCTCCTAAAGGCTTCAAAAGGAACTGCCGAACTCCTCGGCTGGTCAAGCAAAAGACCGGAAGCGGCAAAAAGTCACATCAATGAATTAAGTGAGAAATACAAAGAATTCAATCCAATATTCTTCTCAGCACAAGAAAAACTCAACCTCTACAGTATTGTAAGTAAAATAGTAGCTGAACTCGGATAAAACTAAGCCGTTTTTCTCCAAAAGTTCATGAATTCACGTCTGCTTGCATGTCTCGTATCTTTAGGGGTTGGAGTTTCAAGCTTATGGCCTTCTGCCATTCTTAGTTCATCCAATTTTCTCTCAAACTCTGGAAAAGTTTCTTTAAATCTGCGCTGAAGCATTTTCTGAGCTTCAACGACAACATTTTGCCCAAACATGCTTTGCGCGATAGCGGGTCCAATCACGGTGCTATATGTGGTACTAAATACAAATTCCCATATGTGATAAACAGGATGTCTTTGGAAATCCTTAAGAGTGGCGGCCAATGTGTAGTCATCTTGGCCTGCCGCAAAAGTAAAATGTGGAGCATTTCCGGTTTTGGCCTTTCCTCCACCGGTTACAGCGGTTAGCATGGCGATATTCATTGCCTTCCAGTAGAAGGCTTCAATCTTTTCCATATACTCGCTTAGTAAATTATCCAAAAACTTCACATCCTCAGGATGCTTAGCCTTAAGATGAGAAACAAGTGCCGCAAATTGCTGCTTCCTCCTGGAAAATCGATTCGGAATAAGATTGATGTCCTCATC
>JAQBYK010000014.1 GCA_027622635.1 bacterium | reverse complement strand
CAGGCTATTGCCTCTAAAATGCTTACCGCTTCGGGCTCGTAAAACCCGTCAATCATGAAAGTAAAGTCTCCATATGACCAGTTTTTTCTCAAGCTAGTCGAACCGTCGTCTCTTACCCTTCTTGGCTGTTGGGCAAGTTTTATCGCATCAACCAACGATTCATACACGGAAATCTTCCGCACTTTTTCTTCTTCATCATTTGGTCTATCCAAGCCGGCGATCAGTTTTGACAGGCTTATGCCTTTAGCTGCAAGCCATTTTTCAAACTCATGCTCAAGCGCCCCAGCCTGTCTTTGTGTTAGCTCTCCTCTGGAAAGGGCAGCCGCAATGTATGTCGTCAAGAGAACCTCTTCTTCTCCCGATGGCCCTGTAACATAGCGTGTAAAACCGTCGCCTCTTTGCAAATCTCTGTATAGTTCGCCGGCAAGCTGGGCTTGCGCAGTCGTTCCTTCTACAGGGGCAGAAAATGCCGTAGGGTCGTCAATGGTCGTCAGTTTTGCCGTAGGGTCGGTATCGTTTTGCATGGGGTACATATAATAGATAGTCAGTGATTATACAGTTTTTGCCCCGCGTGTCAAGGCCTTGTTAATACGGCTTGTTCTGTAAAAGGTTACAGCCTATTGACTAGTGCTTATTCTTGTGGCATATCTATCCCCTTTAAACAAGATTATGGATCTTTATGTTGAAAGACAATGTGTGGACCAAATGAAAATTGGTCAAATGAAACAGTTTACTTTGCTTTTTGATGCATATTTTCCGCATCTATATAGATATGTGGCCAGGCGCTTAAAGCCCGGGCAGGTAACCGAGGAAATTGTTCGTTTGACTTTCCTGGATGCGCTTGGGCAAATTCAAAATACACCTACAGACATAGGTTACGTGGTTTGGTTGTATAGCCTTGCAAAACCAAGGGTTTGGGAAAAGCTGGGGAAGGAAGCGTTTGAAGGAGCACAAGGTGCACATCCGGCACCAGATGAAAATGGAGAGAATTTGGCGGCAAAGTCTGAAAAAATGTTTTCAAAACTCTTATTGGAAGAAAGAGAAATTCTTAGATTGAAGTTTTTTGAGGAAGTTGCCGATGGTGATGTAATGACGGTTCTGGGCATACAGGATGGTCTAATTGGACCTAAGATTTACAGGGTTTTAAAGAGAGCGCACTTTCTTCTTTTTGGAGAGAGCGACGAAAGGCAGGGTGTTTATTTTGGTGAACTGAGTGGGTTTCTGGCTAGAATTAGAGAGGCCGAAGAGGTTGAAATTCCGGAAGCTTTTAAGTTAAGCCTGAGGGCCGACATTGAAAACAGGATTGATAGAAAGGACTTTGCAATTGACGTCGAGCCGTTTGAGGAATCAAAAACCGCTCCACCATTTGAAGCGAAAGATGAAGATATTCCTACCGGCTCCAATGATCCCGCTAAAATTTTTGTGCAAGCGGTAAAAGAAATGAGGGAGGAGGAGGATGCTGAGAAATTTAAAAGTCGGCTTAAGGTGGAAAAACAGGAAAAAGTATTTGATTTTATAGATAGATGGAAGATTGTCCTCATGCTTGTTCCCGCGCTTATTTTTGCCAGCGTTGTGGCCCTGCTTGTTGTAACCTTTGTCGATTTTGATGGAAAAGTTGTGCGTGGATATCCGACCTTGTGTTCACAGGAAGTTGTCTATAAGGGTACTTTTTCTGATGGCGAAAGAAGAAAGCTGGATAGAGAAGTTGCGGACAGGCTTTGTATTGACCTGGTCGCCGAAGAGGTTGAAGTGACACAAATAGCGGAAGAGGTCGTTGAAGTTGATCTTGTTGCCGAAGGCTTTCAATTGCATTATAAATTTGTTAAGAAAGAAGGTGAATGGCGAATAACCGAATATGAAAAAACTCCTGATAGCGACAAAAAATCCGGGAAAATTCCAAGAGATAGGGGAAGTACTGGAAGGAGTGCCCTATGAACTCTTGTTTTTGCGTGATTTGACCGTTGATTGTGACGAATTTGAAGAAGATGGAGAAACTTTTAGAGAAAATGCTTCTAAAAAGGCCAGATTTTTTGCCGAGAAGACAGGGTTTTTAACACTGGGTGAAGATAGTGGGATCTTGGTAGATGCGCTGGAGGGGGAATTGGGTGTTAAAACAAGGAGATGGGGTGCCGGAGAACAGGCCGGTGACACCGAATGGATCGAATTTTTTATGAACAGAATGAAGGGGGAAAAGGAGAGGGGTGCCAAGTTTGTGTGTTGTGCCTGCCTTTTTGATGGTGCAAATGATATGTTTTTTGAGGGAGAAGTTCGTGGGAGAATAACCCCCGGGCTTGAGGCAGCAATATTACCCGGAATCCCTCTGAGCTCATGCTTTATTCCCGATGGTTGCGATAGGGTGTATAGCGCGCTTGGGATGGCAGAGAAAAATCGTCTTAGCCATAGGGGAAAAGCGATGGCTAAACTAAGAGGATTTCTAAAGAAGTGCCCTTGACAGTTGGCGAAAAAGTTGTTAGGTTACAGGCTAATAATTTTTCCCCGTGTCTCCAGGAAACAACCCAAAACAAAGAACACTTCCTCTAGCAAGGATTAATGAAGCTCTTGACGACGGCTTGGCAGAGCTATATGCCGGAGGCTTGATAGTGGAACTTGAGGAGTACTTGCGATCGTTTTCAGATGGTGCAAGGCGAGCTAATGATGTGGGAAATTTTATAAACGAAGCCAGGGTGGCTATTGGTGTAGTTGTTAGCGATGCCGGAGATCATGATGAAATAAAATATACTGAAGGCCTGACCAGGGTTTGTCAGACTGTAAGGGGCATTGTAGACCAACTTAAAGGGAAGCTGACCGAGTTAGATCCTACAGGGTCGGTAATTGGTAATAATCTTAAGAGAAGAATTGAAGAGATTTATGGGAAAATTGCAGGGGAAATCGGGAAAAGCGTTGATTTGAGAAATGATCCGGGAGTTGATACAGAGTTTGAAAGAATGTTAGTGGAAAATCCGAATAAGTGGGAGGTGATTTCAAGAAATCTGGGAGTTATCGTATTTAACGAATGTATTCATCCTTATATATTGGCACTTGGGGATTTGTTGCCCGGTGATGAAGATATCTCCAGAGATGACTATGCTCCGATTAAACAACTTGCGATTTTATTGAAAAACGCAGTTAACAGTAGTGTGGCTTTGGCAAGAAGAGAATTTGGAACCGATAAATTTTCTTTTGAAGATTTAAGGAAGTTTATGTTGCCCAGGTTTGAAACGATCGCCAGAAGTTGCGAAAGCAATAAAATGTTTAAGGTTAAAGGTTTTGAGTTTGGAGAAGAGCCGGTTAGAATGGCGGCCATAGAAGCGGCAAATAGGCTGGTTTTATTTCTTGGAAATATTGATGATGTGGATTTTATTCTTGCTGAACCTGAGGCTTCTTTTGAGGGCTTTGAATCTGAGGACTTACTGTTTTTGCCGAATAAGGCTAAGGCAACGATGGCAGTTGCGGAAGAAATTTCGCTAGCGGAAGAGCTTAGGGAGGACATGGAAAGTAGTGTTAAGTTGGCAGACCTGGCTGCTTCAGAAAAAGCTTTGTTGTACCGGCTATGGGTGGAGAGAAGAGATCCAATCAGGGGCCCTCAACACACCCTAAATGGAAAAATGCGAAAAGAAATTGCCTATATACTAAATGAGAGACTTCATGGTGGTTTGGCACTTAGGCATACTACCGACGTCACCGTGTTACTTGAAGAATTTGGAGTTTGGGAGCTTGAAGAAATAGTTCGTAAAGGCAAGGATCGTGAAAAAATGAAGACTTTTAATGCAGCCCTTGTGAAGGTTGTTGTTAATGATTACTTGTCAAAGGTTGTTGATGTCGTTGTGACGGCATTTAAAAAGGGACAGGAGGAAGCAAATCCTGGTTTTACCGGACCATTTGTAGCGGTAAGAGAACATGATTTTGCCAAGCTTTTGAAGTTTTTGGCTGAGCTTAAAAGGCATTGTAGAACGATGGTGACTCTTGAACGAGAGGACCCTTCTCCCGAAGAGTTAAGGGGTTTTTATGTTGATGGGATTTCCCAGATCGAAAGGAGCCTAAATTTATGTATTGAGGTGATAACTAATGAATCCCTGGTAGGGTCTTTTCCCGGACTTGCCGAGGCGGTTAAGGCTGGATTGCTTAATGTTCCCCTTGATCCTTCTTTTTTGCTGGATAATCTGGGTAGGCATGATAGTGATTTACCACCAGTTTCAGAGGAAGTTGACATTAAAGAATTCGCCGCAACCGCTTTATTTGGAATAATTTATACTTCCGTGTCTGAAGACGGGTATTCCGGGAAAATTTTGCCGCAGGAAAGAGAAGTTTTAGAAACACAATGTCAGCTATACCCGATTAACCAACAATCATCTTTGGAAGAGGTTATGACTGAGATCACCCAGTCTGGATTAATGAGAGAGTGGACAACTCTTTTAAATGAAGAGTTGTATGGGGGATTAGAAATAAGAAAACCAGAGCGAGTTGAAATATTTATTCGGGAACTTTTAGTGGAAATCATGATTGGTCTGGAAGAACAAGGTTCGAGGCTTGAGGAGGAAATTACTCCCGAGTTACAGGGTCGAATTGACAGTGTTGTGGAGTGGGTAGAATCTTTACCGGGTTCCTCTACCAGAACCTATAGATTTATATTGGCCGATCTCAGGTCTCGTCTGGCTCCCGATGTGGTTAAAAATATGCCACTATATATTACTGTTTCGGTGCTTGAAAAATTAGAGCTTTGTATGAGACGCGCTACGGTTGACGATAAATATGTCAGGCAGAATTTAAGTGAAGAGGATTTTGGGATATTGATGGATGCACCTGTCTTAAGTTATCAGAGAAAATGGCCTTCTCTTGCAAGAATAGGGTTTAAGTTAGAAGATCTGACTAAACAAATTGCGGTGTTAAAAGAGGAACTAAAAGAGAAAGAAGGTATTCGTGAAGAAGCCGAGCTTTTGACTCTGAAGTTAAGGGAGAGTGAGGCCGCAACAAAGGGTTATGAAGAGGAAATTGCCTTAAAGGATTCTTTGATTGCGGAAACGAATCTTGCGATTGGCAGCGAATATAACAGATCCGGTAGTTTGATGGTGGCTCTTGATGAGGACAAAGTTGGTAGATTGCGAGTGGAAAAGGATTCTTTAAATCTAGAAAAGGAAACTTTAATGCAGGCTAAACGGGTGGTTGAAGATTCTTTGCCTGGTCTGGAACAAAGAATAAGGGAAATGGAAATCGAGGCAGGAGGACTGGAGGCCTTAGTTACGAAGGCAAAAGATTTAAGGGAGTTAAGAAAAGCACTTTTGGCCGGTCTGGATAAGCTATATGAGAACGGAACTCAAACTTAATATGTTAGATTCACAAGAAACAACGAGAATAATAACGCAACAGGCAGCCGAATTTTGTACGTCTCGTCCGGATTTGCGACTTGATGTGGGGAAACTAATGATCCAGTTTAAGAGAAAATTTGCCGCTGTAAATTTCTTAAAAGTTTCTGATATCTTCGATTTATGTAGGGATGTTGATAATGAACTTAGCCTTTCCGAAGAACTGAAGAGCTCAATTGTAGAGACTAGACAGAGAATTTTAGTTTTGTTGATTGAAACATTTTATTCTAAGAAAAAAGCTGCTTTGTGGGGCGATGCCGAAGCCCTTCGTCAAGCCAGTAACGAAGCAGATCTTGCCAAATTGCTTGCCAAATTGATACCGTCCATACGCCAAAAAATCCCAGAAGGTGAAGAATTTGATCAAAAGTGGATTAGGAACAACGAGCCTGAAATTTATACCAGAATAAAGGAACTTATTACAGATCGTGATACACGCGTTGAAAAATGGAATTTGCTTCAAGAAATGATGCCAGCCGATCTGAAGGACAGGTTTGAGGTTAAACGGATTATGTCTAGAGAACAATCCTTGCTTGAAAAGGTGAAACCCTATAGGGATCTGGCAATTAAGATGGGACCCGAAGTCGTGGCGGAATTTCTGATATCAATTGGCGCAGTTTCAGAGGGGGAATTCTCAAGAACGGTTGGTATTATTTCTGAATATTTAGGGCGATGTAAGGTTCCCAAACCTATCTTAAGTGATGTGGCGGGAGTTCCTGAAGCAATGCTGAAGTTGCCCAGTATCAGACGATGGATGTTCATAAGAATTAGAAATCATGTTTATAGAGAGCTTGTTAAGGCTGAGCAGGATAGCGGATCAGTCGTGGCGCATAAAGCGGCTCTTAGAACAATAAAGGGTACTATCGCTAAAATTTTAAAAACTAAGCTTGATGTTGCCGTGGTCGAGCACAAGCAGTTTTTTGATGAAGTGATGCTTTACTTTGAAAGAGTACTTGATATTAGGACTCCAGAGAGAATGGTTAGCTCTCTAACTGATAGAAATGGAGAAGTGCATTTTTTCCCCTCACTGAGGCAAAGAATTGCAATGATGGAAATCAGTGGCGCATTGGAGTCACTGGTTGGGATGGAGGAGGAGGAAAGAGAAAATCCACGGAATTGTAAAAAATTGTTAGAATTTTTTATGGGAAAAGGGAAAACGGGTGCGGCATTTTTGGCTAAGGAACATGTATTTGCTAAAAAAATGCTCTATATCTGTCCTCCGGGGAAACTCGTAGATGAAGTCAGGGATCGCGTCACAAAATATTACAAGGAGGGGCTGGAACCAAGCGTTGGGGTTATTTGTGCGGGGATGAGTATTGATGAGCTTAGGGAAGTGCTTTTGTGTGAAGTTGTTATTTTCCCCTATAGCATGTTTGGTGGACAGGTTGCCGATAAGAGAATTGTTGATGAAGTAAAAAAACACCCGTTTGACTTTATGACAATTGACGAGATTCATTACGCAAGAAAAGATTCTGGTAGAAATACAAAAGTATTGCTTGAGCTTGCGACTGGAATACCCGATTTATATGAAGAAGGCAATATGGCAATGTTAACCGGCAATTCTACTCCAAACAGGGCTGACGATATTGTTCCGCAACTTAGGCTCTGGGATAATGAGGCTTATGGCGATATCGGGTCGGTTAGAGAAGCCGCCAGAAGAATGGGCCCACTTTCTCTTAGAAACGCAGTTTGTGATATGATTGTACTTCTTGATGAGCCCGAGGATTGGGAGCAACACGTTGAGTCGCTCGATCTAAGCTTGAGTCCCGATGAAATGCGAATTTATAATGGAATTTTACAGGATGAAGAGCTGGATCACGGAAAAAAATTGCAGCTTCTTTACTTATGTGCCATGAATCCCGGACTTTTTGTTCCCACTATGGAGATTAAGTCATCATTTATAGAGAGTTTGTGTGAAAAAGTAGATGAGATATTGCTGACGGAAGATGTTGTGGTTATCGCGGAAAATGCTCTTAAACACGGATTACTAAGAGAACATGCTTCGCTCCCCGGAACCAGTCTGGTCAAAAAAATTAGGGATCATTTGGGAGAAGAGGTAGAGATTTTCTTGATAGATGGTGATACAAGTCGGGATGATCGAAGAGAGGCATTTGAGGCTTCAAAAAGGAAGGGGGTTAAGACTGTAATTGTCGCAATGGGCGATATTATAAGGGTTGGAATCGACCTCTCTCATATTTCAAGGGCTATTTGTTTGAATCCCAGTTGGAACAAACCGGATTTTGCACAATTGGTGAAGCGTTTTGCCAGAGAGGGGAATGAAGATGCAAAGGTTACGCTCATGACTGTGCTTGGTACGGTGCACGAGGGTATTTTAGAGCATTCTGAAGAAAAGGATGCTGAAACCCAGCTTTTAAAATTTGGGGGGGCATTGACGGATGACGATATCGCTCTGGCAGAACGTGGAGATTTTTCCGAGAAAGTCGTTGTGAATAGGGGGAGAGTATATCTTGGAACAATTATTCGTAACAAGACTATGACTGATGCCCAGAAATTAAATAGAATTTTTTCCTATATTGATGGACTGGGTGAGGAAAAACTCAGGCAATTTTTTGAACAACACGGGGAAGAATTCGCTGAGCTTTATGTTCGTGTCTGGGAGAGAGGCTATGGTGGAAATAATGGTAGATTTACGGCCGGGCTATGGAAACATCTTGAAGAGGGAGGCTTTATCAATCCTGGAAACTACGGAGATCTGGGCTGTGGTCATTTGGTTTTAGAGAATACCCTGGCAGATACAGCAGACTTAAAATCGAGAATCATTTTCAATTTGGATCTAAATGGACATATGCTGGAAGCCGGGAAGGAGCTGTTAAAGAAAAAGAGGCCCGGTCACAATCCAAGAGTAAAACTTGGTTCATTTACTGACATGAGAGGTGTTTATCCGGATGGGATGTTTAGTGCTGTAAATCTGGGAATGTCGATTTACTGCACTAAGCTTGGTCGACGAAGTAAGGATCTACATAAAGATGAAAGAGTTCAGACTTTGCTTGAGTTAAACCGCGTACTAAGACCTGGCGGGATTGCTGTGCTTACTCTACCAAGTAATACCTGTTCTCCTGAAGAGGCTTTGCTTTTCACGGAACAACTTGGCAGACATTTCGGGATGGAATCTTTGAAGGAATTTACCGGAAGAGCTCAGTCGACCGATACAAATCTGGAAGATAATTTATTTGAAAATTATACTATAGTGGTGAGGAAAACCGGAGAGCCTGATATTAATGGACTGGATTTAGAAAAACTTAGATTGACTCGTACCAGAAAGGTTTCAGGGACTAAAGATGGCATAAGACATGCTGAAAGCGCAGAAAGTGGCCGTAGTGATGAGGGCTATATTCATACACAATTTCAAATCAATTCTCTTGGTTTTGAGTTTGATTCTGGAGTGGACCAGAAGAAAAAGGAGCAAGAAAAGTTTATGAATGAGGTTGTCGATACCAGGGTGTATTTGAAGGGTGTTTATCAGGATAATGGTAATTCTCTGCGAGGATTAGCGGAAGGCGTACGGGAAGAGTTGGTAAGAAGAGGAATCACTCCGGTTGACTATGGGGGTGATAGCCCGGGCTTCATTTTGGCGTCTGACCCTGTTGAACCAAAACAGTTGTTCTACGTTTTTGATGATATTGTTTAGACGCGATCAGCGTTTACAAAGACACCGAGGCTGTTTGCTGCAGTCCTTGCCGCAACGTTTCTTCTTATGTTTAACACTGCACCGGCAGTTTCCGCCAACTCTTCTATTCTTATTTTTGCATCAGGGTTGTTGCTGACGCTTTGTTGACCGTCGCTCTCCGTGGTTCTGGCAGGACGAAACCCTTTATATCCACCGTAAGTTTCCGCTTCAAAACCCATCATCGTTAATACTTGATTTGCACTAATTTCTTTGCCATCTATTTTGCAGGTTTTGATACAAACTACGCTTTCTTGATTTGGGTTTACGACCACATTGAGCATAGGGGTTCCTCTTCTCCATAGAACAATTATTTCTCCTCGTGCTCTCGGTTTAGAGTTAAATGTTCTTTGGTCGTCGGGTGTAAGCATTTCTGCAAATGGCTCCACCTCAAATATTTCCAAAGATTTTTGACCCTGAGGGGTTCTAATTACAAGGTGCCGTTGTAGAAGGGTGCGAATTTCACGAAATTCCTCGTGGGTTTCCAGTTTTCGCCCTTCAGCAGTCGGAATCGGTTCAAGTTGTCTTTTAGTCATAACTCTTTGATTAAAGATAGGATGTGGAGTTTAGCGAACGGTGACGGCTTTATCAAGCCTTTTTTCGGCTCAGTAAGAGGCCTGTTCCAATGTTGAGGAAAGTCGATTCCCAGGGTTTTAGAGATTTTAAGGTTTTTTGGTAGGAATGGAGAGCTTTTTTATGAGAATGCACGTTGTCTGTAATTATTAATCCGCCTTTTTTTATGCGATTTTTTAGGATTTCAAAATAGTCCTGGTGTTCGTGTTTTGTGGCATCGAAGAATGCGAAATCAAATTTTTTGGGTGTCGTTGGTATATCTTCAGGTGCGTGTCCCAAGATTAGGCTAATATTTTTTAAGCCGGATTTTTTGAAATTTTCTTTTGCGAGTGGGTATCTGATTTTTTTGTTAGACTCCATTGTGTATAGGTGACCCCCTGTATGAGTTAGTGCTTCAGCCAGCCAAAGTGCGCTATAGCCATTGGATGTTCCGATTTCCAGAACGGTTTTGCAATTGAGGGCTTTTATTAAGAGGTTTAGGAACTGACCTGTTTTGTGGTCGATGTTCCAGTATTTGTGGCGAGTCTTTTCGAGGGACTTGATGAGGGTTTTCAGTTTTGTTTGCAATGGAATTTGTTGAGAAAGTGGGAGTGATATTGTTGTTCAAGCGAATTGGAGTTCTTTTGTTTTGAAATCGAGCTGAAGAAAGCGTTTAAAAATTGCACTGTTTGAGCGTAGCGAGTTTGCAATTTTTAGCTTTCGAAGCATGATTTCATCAAAAGAACGACTGAGCGCAGGACAACAATATCGCTCCCACTTTAATCCCTAATCAAATTCCTCGCAACAATTACAGTGAAAAGCGCCATTAGTGCGGCTCCAAGGAAGCCTTCCGTTGCTGCCACAAAGCGCATTGCGCCAATGGCATGAAAGTCGCCGTAGCCGAGAGTTGTGAAGGAAACTATGCTAAAATACAAGGCGTCTATGAAAGACGAGTCAGTAGTGGCGTTATGGTAAAGAAGTCCTTTGTTAAAACTGAGCAAAAATGCACACAAAGTTATTACAAGCGTTGACCACAGCAAAACTCTGACAAAGGAAGTGCCGTATTTGCACAAAAGGTCACCGAAGAAATAATTTAACCATCTCTTTGGATTTGTTTTTTTTGTTATTTTTCGTTTTGAAACCATTTCTCGATAATGGTATGTGTCCGCTATTTCATGGAGACTGGAGTTTTTATACATTTCCTTAATTTGTTTGTATTCAATTGACGCGAAGTGGAAGCTTTCGTCTTTTTCAGATTTTAGGGATTTTCCGAAGGTGGTTTTTTGATCCACGATGGTTGTGTCCAGAGTGACGTCTTTTATTGTTGCATCCGTAAAATCGCAGTTTATGAGTTTGGCACTTGTCAAATTCAATCCTGTGCAATTGGCTTGTTGAAATTGGCAATTATTTATTGTAGCACCTTTAAATTCCGAATGAAGTATTTCAGCGTCTTCAAAAAAGCAGTTATGAATTTTTCCTTCCTGGAAATTGCAGTGCTTTAGGGTTGCCCCCTCAAAGTGTATCTCGGACAATATGGCTACGTCTTCGGAAAACCCATCATCTCCATCCTTTATTGGCACCCTAAAGTCGAAACCGGAGAGGTTGATTCCCCGTAGGTCTATTCCGTCTTCCACCTCCTCATCTCTTATGTTTGGAAAGTTGCGAACTTTTTGGCGATATAAGACGGGACTTAAGTAGCAGCGAGAATCCTTGATTGTTTTCATGAACTTTCGTCCTTTCGGGGTTAGCCACCTGTGTTTTAATTGCTCTAGTTTTTCGTTTGTATAAATCATAGAGATAGCAAAATATCATGTTATTATAGCACAAAACACTCATAGAGACAATGGCTGGTAAGGTGGAGATTGTTATTCCGGAGGTGTTTCTTTTTCTGGTGCGTCTTCTGCGATTTTTATTTCAATAGCAGATTGAGCGCTGTATCCAAGGTTGTCGATTATTTTGGCTACAACAAGATGACTTGAACCGGGTTTTAAGTGACGAGCCAGATTTAGGAATCCCGGAAATGGAGGGGTTAATGATGAGAATTTCATTTCATTGTCGATATAATATTCGACAATCTTTGCACCATTTGGGGCACTTGCGGTTACCTGTACTTCAAACTTTCCTCTTTCAAGTGCCGTTTGAGAAACAGGGTTGACTATCGTAATGTTTGGTGCGAGTAGAGCTGTTTCAGCGGTATGAATATTGTCATACTCTGTTGGGGGTGAGCCGACCCGTACAATGTCACCCTCTTTACCGTAGCCCTTGTAAAAATCCTTTACCTCTTGAGCCCAGTTTAATAGGTTAGCCACGGGTTCGTAGTTTTGAAAAGTTACGGCTTCAACAGCTTCTTCAGGGGTGAATTCTGTTGCCAGCAGTCCGGATATCTTGTCAATTTTCGCTGTAAAATAAATGTTTTCAACCTCTGTTGGAACAGCAAAGTTTGGGAAGATTTCATTTACAACCATTGAGGCGGGGGTTTGTGGTCCCGGTAATTTCCCGGAAAATTTACCAACGTCGACGTGCTTTATTCCTTTAGGTTCAGGGAAAGGCTCCGGCGCTTTTCCTTCAAGGGCTTTTGTCATAACTGCATTGAAAACAGGAGATGCCGCATCATACCCATTTGCGGTGTAACCAAGGCCTTTGCCATCGGAATTGCCTATCCATACACCCGTAACCACGCTCGGAGTGTATCCGATTGTCCAGGCATCTGAAGGCCTTACCTCCGATCCGCCCGCTTCCTTTTTGTTTTCTTTTGTACTTGTTCCGGTTTTTGCTGCGTTAACTTGTCCACCTATGAACAGTCTTGGTCCCACTGAATATTCTTGTCCCGAAAGAATGCTGTTTATCAAATATGTAATTTGTGGATCTACGACTTCTTCAAATTCTTTCGGTTTCCACTCTTCAAGAATGTCTCCGTTTGCATTTTCCACCTTTAGAATACCTGTTAGCTCCGGCAATTTGCCGTTAGTTGCAAACACTCCATATGCCGTAACCATTTCCATGAGTGAAACTTCTCCCGCTCCAAGCGCAAGAGGATATCCGTAGCTGTGCTTTTTGTTGAGTGTAGTTATCCCCATTTTTTCAGCCAGGTCTATTATTTCGTCCTGTTCGCCGGCGAGGAAATAGGTTTTAATTGCGGGGATGTTTCTGGATTGTCCCAATGCGACACGCATTGATACTTGTCCCTGCCATTCTCCGTCGTAGTTTTCAGGTTTGTCAGGGCCTATTTTTGTAGGAATGTCATGAATGATGTTTCCCGGCGCGTAGCCATTGTAGAAGGCCTGGGCATAGGCGATGGGCTTAAAGGCAGAGCCGGGCTGACGCGGTCTCAGTACGACATTTACGTTTCCGTCTATCTCTTCATCAAAATAATCCACCGAACCCACCATTGCGAGAATTTCACCTGTCTTTGGATTGATCGACATTATGGCCATGTTGTTGGCCCCGAAGCGCGTGAGGTTGGTTTCTTGTCTTTCTGTGGCTGTCTCCTCTGCCACAGTTTGTAATTCTCCATCCAGTGTTGTGTAGACCTTTAGGCCTCCTTGCTCTACCACGTCTTTGCCGTATTTGTCTTCCAGAATTTGTTTTACGTATAGTACGAAGTGTGGATGTTTGATCGGTTCACGGTAGTCGTTGAACTTGATTTGTTGGATTTCGTTTAGAGCCTCCAGTCTTTCGTCTGCCGTTATTGTTTCCAGCTCAAACATTCTTTTTAGGACTGAATCGCTTCGTCCTGCAACATAGACGCTTTCCCCGTTACCAAGTTCTACGTGTTTTCCTATAAGGCCCCGGCTATATTCTTCGACTTCAAGGTCAAATTCCGACTCGATGTCGCGATAAGCCAGCTCTTCTTCAGTAAATTCTTTAAGAAGATGTGAATACTTGTTTTGGCCGTAAGGATTGTAGCGACTTGGCGCTTGAGGCAGGGATGCGAGTATTGCACTTTCCCCTATGGTCAAGTCTTTTGCGTCTTTGCCAAAATATACTTCCGAAGCTTTTTGTATTCCATAGGAGTTATTTCCGTATGGAATTCGATTGAGGTAGAGTTCAAGGATCTTATCTTTGCTATATGCTCTTTCTGTGCGGATAGCCAAAATCAATTCTTTGGCCTTTCTGGTGTATGTTCTTTCAGAAGAAAGAAAGGTGTTTTTTATGTATTGTTGGGTAATCGTTGAGCCTCCGCGGGCCTTTCCTATGCCAAAAACTTCATATAAGCCCACTCTTCCCAGTGCCAGGATATCGAATCCACTATGTTCGTAAAAGCTGTCATCCTCCATCGCAATGGTTGCCGCAACGAGATTCTTGGAAATATCTGTTAACGCGACTTGCTCTCTGTTTTCGTCACCATGAATTGTATATAAAAGCTCCCCTTCTCTATCAAAAATTTGTGTGGACTGTGCAGCTGTCAGGTTTTCCAAACTTGTGACATCAGGGAGTCCTATTGATAGGATTCCAATAAGTCCTGCGAAGGCGATGATTCCCAGGCAGGCAAATCCTATGAAAATGGTTGCGGCCCAGAAGGCCAGTTTTTTCAAGAAACCACTTTCTCTTCGAGGTAAATATTTTTTTAGCATATTCAAATACTAATGGAAAATTTGGTGGTGGTAAAGGGGGCTATTTGCCGGTGGCCATTTTTACATATAGGGCTAGAGAGCACTGTTTCCCCATATTTTCTAAAAAGTCTGTTTCTATTAATCGAAATTTTGCATGATCGGTTGCGTAAAGGCTTAGGGAACCGATCATTTTGTCCTCGATCATTAATGGAATTAAGATCAGAGTTTTAAATTTGTGAGCTTTTAGAAGCTTTGTGCCTTGGTGTTTTGAATGGGTGTCGATATCGTCGATTATTACTGCTCGTTTATTTTCCGACGCTTCTTGTGCGATACTGTTTTCAAACGAGATTTGGCTTTTGTCCCACCATTTTTGATTGACTCCAAAACAGGCCTTCAGTTTTAAGTTGCTCTTAACTTTGTCATAAATTCGCAAGATGGTGCCATCGGATTTTGTTAATAAGCACATAGCGCTTACGATTAGCCTCTCCAAGTCTTCGAGTTTGCAATTTGAAACTGCGGCATCGATTATTTCGTACATATAGTCCAGGTGTCTTTTTTGTAGCCCCAGTTCTTTGTATGCGTCTTGTATGGTCTCGAAGCGTTTTTGTAGCTCTGTGCTTGTGCGTTTTTGCTGCGTTATGTCTCTGTATATGATCAAGTATCCTATGAAATTATTTTTGGCGTCTGTGATTTTTGTAATTGAAGCGGAAACGTTAATTAGGTTGCCATCTTTGGTTTTGCGAACTAAGTCAACATTTTTTAAATGCTTTTTTTGGCCAACTTGCTTAATTAGTCTGTTGTTTAATTCTTTCTGGTCTTCCGGAATTACTATATCAATTGATTTGTTTAAGACCTCGGTCTCTTTATGGCCGAACATTTTTGTTGCGGCATTATTCCATAGCTTGATTTTTCGGTTTTTGTCCAGGATCACATATGCTTCCGCTGAATACCGCATTATCTGTCTTGTGTTCTTCTTGCACCAGTTTTTTGTTTTTGCGAAGGTCAATCCAAAGGCCAATTGTTCCCCCTGCACTTGTTGGTGAACCGCTGATTAGGACCGGGATTTTTTCACCGGATTTGTTAATCATCGTGGCTTCATATTTTGAAGACAGGCCTTTTTTCCTGAGCTTATGCTGATCGGCAATCATTTTTTTGCTTTTTTCCGTGAAACAATAGTCTGCCGGTTTTCCAATGTATTCTTCGAGTTTATAACCTGTCAGGTTTTCCCAAACAGGATTTACATATATGGTTCGATGTTTTTCGTCACCCAGCCAAAGTGGCTCTGAAAGGGCTTGTGCCATACCGATAGAGTGGGACACTTTTTCCAGGATTTCGCGATCCTGAGGTCTTTCCAGTTTGATTGAGCGGAAATTTCTGATTGGTGATATTGCCATTGTATTTGTTAACAGCTTATGCAAGTTGCATTTTGGGCTGACCGTGGAGTTTTGTCAAGGCCGCAAAAGGGTGTTTGTGGCGAGCGTTAGGGAAAACTCTCGTGTGGGATTTTTAAAATGAGTTGACAGGTTTGGCCAAAACACGTAGCATCTGCCCCCTTAAGGTAATTATTTTATTTGTGTTTTAAAATGGCGGAAATGGTAACAGTAAAGGAAGTGTTAGAAAATGGTACGACGGACATAGTCATGGTTCGTACTACTGATGGATTTTGCCCTAAAGCTTGTAATCATTGTGGTGCTTTTCCCGCTCCCGGAAACAGGCCTACAGCCCTACTTGATACTACGCGGGCAAGCCTAAGGAGTGCTTTTCCGGATAGAAGAGAAATGATAAAGGCAACCCCGCTTGGGAAATATAATGTAGGAATACTGGTTTCTTTAACTAGAGAAGAAATCGCCGAGAATCTGGATCAACCGATTGCAGGCACCGACAAGCCCTTACACACCTTACTTGGCCCTATTGTAACCCAAGACGTAAACATCGACCCCTGTCTTGATGACGGCCTGATTAATCTTGCAGAACTTGTTCATGATCGCAAACCCGGTCCAATAAACCAGGAGGAAGCCGATGAGGAAGGTACAGAAAGGGGATCCAGGGTAATCTGGTTAAGTCATGGAGTTGATGGAGACTTTGATGATGAAGGAAATTTTGTTCCCGACCCGGAACAGGCCAGGCGGTTTAAGAGAATAGTTCGTCTTATGAAGACCGGGGTTATCCCCGGAGGCATTCTTACTATCGATACTCAACAGTACTGCGGAAAGCATGATGAGCCGAGATACCGTGCGGGTTATATTTATACTATGACCTTGCTTAGATCTATTTTGGCTGATGGTAGTGCTAGAATAACCATTTCTATTCAAGGACAGCACAATAAGCATTATGAAGATGGAAGGCCAAATCCGATGTACATAGGGAGTGCAGATGCCATGGTACAAAGTATTTTGAATGAATTACAACTTACTCATGAAGAAAGATCGAATTTGAACTGGAATAGAAATCGGCCGGTTGTGCGTGCCGGTAGAGGCATAGTGCTTGCCGGACCTGGAGGCGAGTGTCCTGTGATACCGGATGACTTTATAGTTGAAAACGTCTTGAGTAATAAACTTTATAGAGCCGGCATTGCCATGGACGGAACTGTGTATAGGCAACTAAATAAGCCCGATGAAACGTATGGGGCTACTGTTGACCCCAATGGCTGGGAAAAACTGGATAACAGTACGCCGGAGGGAGTTTTTCTTGAGGTTTCGGGTCAAGTCGATGAAGTTGTGGAGCCCGATGCTGAAGCCGAGGCAAGCGTTTAGTAGATTTATTTTCCCCGTATT
>JAQBYK010000013.1 GCA_027622635.1 bacterium | reverse complement strand
CTTATCACATTTTCTATCCCAAAGTTTTTGCGGATTCCGAAGAGCCATCCTCTCCAAATGCCTGCGGTCTGAATGCTTTCTCGGCAAAGGAATATCATGGCGTTTGTAAAATCCAAGCTCCTGTGCATTAATTTTAAAAGGTTTCCCGGTAGCTTCACATTTAATGATTTTTTCCAAAATACCATCACCCACATCTCTGATATTATCTGGCAATTCATTTACAGAGATAGCACCTTCAACATCAAGCTCATCCCTATCATTAACCCATTTAAAGCCTTTCTCAAGCGCCTCATCTTCTGACAATGGGAAATAATCCTGAGCCATAGTTTCATTATAAGCAAAGGGTGAAATTGAACCGGGAAGAAATTCGCCCCATTCTCCGGTTTTTTGCATATGTTCAATTATTCGTGGAACCATCTCCTCATATTCTTTCTTGGAATATTGTTTATTCAAAATACAATATTTCCCCTTATTCAGACCCATACAAGCAAAACAATTTTGAGACCCGGGACTTAAAACCAGATAGTAACTATCATGGACACCTTTCCAAGCATAAACCGCAAAACTAGTATTAGTAGATGGAACTCCATTTGCAACAGTTTGATAACACAGCTCATTTTCTTCAATTCCAAAACAGTCCTGGCAATCCTTCACACCTCCATGTGACAACATTATCCATTTACAATCCTCAGCTCCAATAACATCATAACTCTCGAATACGTTTTTGGAATCTCGGATTCCATCACCAGTGCAATTTTCGCAATTCAAATTTGTATTTAATCGTTTCGGAAATTTTAAACGATGCTCGTAAAACCTCGTGAATTGATCAATGAGTACTTCGTAAGAACCGGTATCAATTTCTTTCATTTTTTCTTCATAACCCTCTTTGCCAAGCAATTCATTAAAAAAACAATAGTCTTTCCCAACCAAATTCACACATCCAAAACAATTACGACAATTTTGACAATTTTCGCACATAATCAAGTCACTTGAATTAGTGCACCTCAGACAATGCTTACAATTATAACAATCAGTCGTATCGATACAATCGTAACAAAGACTACAACCATCCCCATGCAATAAATCTAAACAATCACTACAATTAGTGAGATAGGTCGAATACATGCAATCTTCATTGTTGTTGCTACCATAAATTAAGTAACAATTTTTAACATTATTACAAAAATTCACATAATCACTATTCTCAGTCTTATCAATAAGAATGCCCATCCAAGGAACCTCCACGAGAAGCTCATCAAATTGCTCAAAAAAAGGTCTACTAAAATCGAAATCTCTTCCATAATCCAAAACATTCCACTTATCTCCCCACCACGCTTCATTTTTGTAAGCTTTATAGGGCTTATCCGGAGCAATCCAGGATATAAAAGATGCACCTGTCAGGTCACATTTCCTTTTGTATAGTGCTCGTTCGTTGCGCCAAACAAGCCTTCTCTGACATCTGCAATCCGGACATAAAGTCGGAGAAGGTATGGAAAATTTTCGTCCTCCAATAACCGGCGAAACTTTTTCATAAAACTCCAGGTCATCATCGGTAATTTCAAATTCCTCCTTGCACTGTTTACACTGCCTTTTCATATAAGAAATTTTATCAGACAAATTGACAAATCCAAAATCAACCCAAAATCTCTTCGCCGGCGAAAGTCCGCACATCAAAGGGCTTCTTAAAGCCATTGCTAATAAACTTCCTCTCTATAACATTTCTCGCAATAGACAGGCTCAGGCCTTTTCGGTTCATAAGTAGTTCTAATATCAGCATTGCATTTGTCACATTTTCGCTCCCAGAGATGCAATGGATTCCTCAAGGTCATACGACTTTTATGTCTCTGCCTAGGTGAAACCTTCGGCACAGGCAAACCTTTCATTTTACAAAACCGAAGTTCCTGAGGAATAATTTTATAAGGCTTGCCGGTCTCTTCACAAATCAAAATTTCCTTACAAATACCATCCTCAACATCCTTTATGTCATCGGGTATTTCATAATTCGGACCGCTATACATTTTTCCCGTATCGTCATCGATCCAACCCCATCCTCGCTTTTCAGACTCCGCTTTTTCAAGCGGAAAATACTCCGCAGCTACAGTTTCATTGTATGCAAATGTTGATAATTCTATAGGAAAGAATTCTCCCCACTCACCACTATTTTTCATATGTTCAATAATTCGAGGTAATAGCTCTTCATATTCTTCTCGGGAATATTGCTTATTCAAAATACAATATTGCTTATGCCTAAGCGAAATACAGCCAAACAAGTTCTTGGAATTCAGGCATAGTTCCGCGTAATATATCTCGCTACAATTTTCCCAACAGCCATTACAAAAGTGACAATTAACCATGTTATAAGCACTACTTCCCATCTCATGGCAAAGTTCACTGCCTGTAGCCCCAACAAAATCCCAATCATAACAATCCTTGGCCTTCCAACAATTAATCATATACTTACAATCCTCAAGCCCAAAGCCGTTATAACAATACTGGGCATTCTTACAGTCTCTCAAATAATCACCTAAAGAGTCCTCACAATTAACAATTTCAAGATACTTACGAGGCTGTTTTTCCAGGGATTCTTCATATTGTTTTCGAGCATTCTCTAAACCGGAATGCGTCGACAAAGCCATATCAGCCTTCTTTTTCTCATATTCCTCAGGAGTATAAGATTCATTAAAAATATAATGCTGCTTATTTCGAAGATTTGCAGATCCAATACAATCATGACAACCAATCATGTTATAGCAAAGAAAAAGCCCACTACTATTCACACATTTATGGCTATAACTACAGCCATTACACTTCGCCATATCCATACATTCATAGCAATCAATTGAGTCATATGTGTAGTCACAATCAAAAGAGCGATAATTCCGATCAAAGAAGCGACCATAGGCACAATCCTCATTATCATCGGCAGTAAAAACCAAATAACAATTTTTGTCGTTCAAAGATAAATTACAGTAATCACTATTTTCAGCATTAATATTATTCACACTCATACGTGGAACTTTTAGCTGAAGTTCCCTGTATTGCTCAAAAAAAGGCCGTGAAAAATCAAACTCCTGTCCATATTCAAATGGATCCCAATCATCACTCCACCAAATATGCTGATCATAAATTTGATAAGGCTTATCCGGCGAGTACATCGAAATAATCTGCTTTCCGCTGTGATCACATTTCCTGTGATACAAAAACATCTCATTCCGGAATGCGAGCCGTTTTTGATGCCTACAAGCAAAGCATAAAGTCGGAGACGGCATTTCAATCTTCTTGTCCCCTACTTTGACAGCAATCCTTTTATAGAACTCCATGTCCTCTTGAGGAATCTGGAATCCTGAGCCGCATTGTTTACATGTTTTTTGCATAAATTTGGGTTATTTAGATTAAGAAATTGTAGTACCACATTATAACTAAAATTGGCCGCACCGTCAAGCCCCTGTCCGCAAAACCAAACAATACTAACTTGCAGAATAGTGCTTGCCAACAGGGTAAACTAGGTATACAATAATAGTAAAGCCTAAACTGTTGAAAAATCTGAACAACAATCATGCTCGCAGAACTAACTCAATTAGGACTTAGCCAAGAAGAAGCAAAAGTATATCTTGCAACACTAGAACTAGGCGGCTCCTACGCAAGCAACATTGCAAGAAAAGCAGGCGTAAACAGAGCAACCTGCTACCACACCCTAAACAACCTCAAATCAAAAGGCTTTCTTAACTCTTTCAACAAAGGAAAAGTTTTGTGGTTCAATGCGGAACCTCCTCAAGTAATTGCAAATATCCAGGAAGAAAAACTCGAAAAAGCCAAAGAGTTAATTCCTCAACTTCTATCAATCTCGAATACATTAGCCTTCAAACCAAAAATACGTTTTTACGAAGGAATTGAAGGAGTAAAAACAATTTTTGAAGACATTCTTAATACAAAAGAGGAATTACTTGGCTACACAAACCTGAATGGTCTGGGAAACATAATGTCCGACTATTTTAAGAAATTCTGCGAAAAGAAAATCAAGAATAAAATCAAAACTCGTATCATCTCACCTTCCACTAAAGACGCAACAAAACTAATCAAACAATTCTATCCAAAAGACTACGACAAAAACTTGGTTGAGATTTTATTAGTCAACAAAGACGAATTTTACTTCGAAAATGATATTTCGATATACGAAAACAAAGTAGCAGTAGTATCGCTAAATCCTGACGAAGTAATCGGATTAATCATTGAGTCCCCTACTCTTGCCAAATCAATGCGCTCAATATTCAATCTCGCCTGGCTGGGAGCCACTGCCTTTGTAGCAAGGTGAACATAATCCTCGTAATACTCATTGCTGACCTATAGCAACTTGGCTGGGGTGGAGGGATTCGAACCCCCGATCACGGGACCAGAACCCGATGCCTTACCACTTGGCTACACCCCAATAATTCTACAGCAATTCCTTCACATCCTTATATGAATCCATCATACCCAAATCTTTTGCAACAGCTTCATAAGTGATAAATCCTTTATATGCATTAAGTCCACGAGCAAAGCGGCCATCGCCATGAATTGATTTCTTAATTACTTCCTCCACACCTTCCTGAGCCATCTTCTTCAAATAAGGTAGAGTTGCAGCCGTCAGCGCAATTGTAGATTGACGAGAAACCTGCCCGGGCATATTTGGGATGCAACAAAACAATTTATTGTAAATCTCATAAACAGGCTCACTATGGCTACTACATCTCGCACCCCAAATACATCCGCCTTGATCAATAGAAACATCAACCAAAACAGATCCATCCTTCATTGATTTCACTTGTTCTTCGCTCACTACAACAGGTGCCTTCGTTCCGGCAACCAATACTGCACCAATAAGTAAATTACATTCCTTAATTGCCTCATCGTAATTTTCCCCATTTGGAACAAGCGCTTCAAAATTCTCAGACAATACGGGCCCGAGATATTCCTCCATTTCCTTATTTAGCTCTTCACAACGAGCAGGATTAATATCAAATAGTTTAACCCTAGATCCCATTCCGGCAGCTGTACGGGCGGCAGTAGCGCCTACATAACCTCCACCAACAACCACTACACGCGCACTTGGAATTCCGGTCAACTTACCAAGAAGAATTCCTCTGCCTCCATGTTTCTTTTGAAGATATTCAGCTCCATATTGAACAGCCAGAACTCCGGCTACTTCACTCATTGGAGCAAGAAGTGGTAACTGCCCATTTTCATCTTCAACGGTTTCATATGCAATGGCCGTAATATTATTATTGGCCAGAAGTTTTGACAGACGTTTATCAACACCGGAAAGATGCAGGTAAGTAAAAAGAGTCTTTCCGCCAAACTGCTCAAGCAGATTGTATTCCCTAGGCAATGGTTCCTTTACCTTAACCAAAACATCACAAGCCTTCACGATGTCTTCAGGAGTTCGCATGATAGTAGCACCACATTCTTTGTACTCACTGTCGGAAAAACCGCTTCCAATACCGGCGGTCTCCTGAACTAAAACTTCTATACCGGCCTCGACCAATTCTCGCACCCCATAAGGCGTAAGAGCAACGCGATTCTCGTTGTTCTTTACCTCTTTCAATGTTCCGATAATCATAGGAAAGAAAATTATGAAATAAAAAAGCCTTTAGCAAATTAGTACAAATCATTTATCTCAGCAAGAATAATTTTCTCGACATGAGACACACATTCTTTTATCTTACCCCACTCATTTTCCACTTGATAATCACAATCACCGGATTGTGCTATCTCCTTTTTAGCACTATCCATACGCCGTTTAAGCTCATCATCAGACAACGCGCCCCTTCTCAAAATACGCCCCTTCAAATCGTCTTCGCCAGAGACCGACATAAAAATAGAAACTAGATTTTCATCAGGAACAAGTTTTTGGATTGAATGGAACCCCTGTATATCAACTTCACGCACAACAACAGATCCACTTTTTAACGGATCCAGAATGTGAGCCTTGGAAGTCCCATAATAATTATTGGAATGAACAATCGCATATTCTAAAAATTCATCATTCTTAATCATCTTCTTAAACTTCTCACGGGAAATAAAATAGTAAACTACTCCATCCTCCTCCCCCTCTCTGGGATCCCTGGTAGTATATGAAACCGGGAACACAAAGCCGGAATACTTCTTTTGAAGCTCTTTAATTACAGTCCCCTTGCCGGATCCTGAAGGTCCTACAATCAATATCAATTTCCCTAAATATTCATTTTCCAGCATATTGGCAAAGCTCTAAGAGTATGGTATAATATACTAATGTATAAACCGCCCGGATTATACAACGAGAATTGAAAAAGTACCAGATATCTGATATAATTATCCAATTCGAACGATACAAGATCTTTGAAAATATGCCTCATGTCATTGAAAAGTGAGGAACAGTAGATAGTGAGAAAACCAACCACTCTCAATACGCTTAGGATCGCAAATCTCGCTACTTACTGCTCCTTACTTTTCGATGGTAGCCAACTACTACCACCCTAAAGTTATCTCACTTACAAATAAGCGAGATCAAAAAACAAAAACAAACTCAACAAAAAATATTCCATTCAGTCAAATGAAAGGACAAAAAAACAAAAACACAAAAGAACGGCCGGTGATCTCCGTTCTAAAAAAAATCACCAAAGAACGGTAGGGAGGCGCATTCCTTAAAAGGAAGCACCGAATTGAGACAAAATAGTTGGAGTCTCATTCACCACCGCTCTTTAAAAGGCATACTCTAGGTCACGTAAAAGTGAGCCAATAGAGTTCCTATCAAAGAGCAATACGTTGAGGCGTCCAGCTCACCTCTGTCGATTACCTTTCAATAGGTCCTTCATGTGCAACAGTTGGGCGCCTCTTATCACTTGTGAGGGAGACGATTAAAACGGCAAATCATCAATCTTAACATCATCCTCTCCGGAAGAAGCAGATGCTTCTTGTGGTACAGGCACTTCTTCCGACGATTCAGGCTCACTCTGTGAAATCCCGGCAGCTTCTCGTGGCATACCTTCAGCAAAATCACCCTTCCTATCAAGCATAATCATATTATCAGCAACAATTTCAGTACGATATCTCTTGACTCCATCTTCACCTTCCCAATCACGAGTCTGCAAACGCCCTTCAACAAAAACCTTGCTGCCTTTCTTAAGATATTGACCACAGATCTCAGCTAATTTCCTCCAAGCCGTAACATTATGAAACTCGACCTTTGATTGCTGCTCACCATTTTGGTCTTTCCAGGTTAGATTTGTAGCGATTCCAAAAGAAGTCACAACCTGTCCTCCCGGAATTTGCTTCATCTCAGGATCACGAGTTAAGTTGCCAATAAGTTGAACTCTGTTTAATGACATAGCCATAATGTGTTTGGTTAAATTGTGCTGCAAGATTAGCGTCCAGAACATAACAACTCAATCGTAATTATGTCAAAGCCCTTGCAATCTCGACAGGACTCTTGCAAAGTTCTACTTCCATATAGCGAAAAACGATATAACCGGCCGAAAAACTAAGCATCATGCTCAAGATCAAAACTATGATTAGCCACCACTGCTCAATTGATAATTTTTTCAATTCATATAACATAAGAAAGTGAATTTATACGCATTCGAATTAGGCAGAAAGAAAGAGCTCTGTTTTGGAGAATTAATCGCTGTATTAGGCGAAGATAAACTTGTAGAACGCAATCTGGACACAGCTATTTTCAAGCTAAACAATATAGATGGATTACAAGATCGTCTCGGAGGAACTATTAAGATAATAGAAATTTTCGACCATGTGCCAAAGACACAAATTTCCACTTCCATTGAGAAAAAACTCAAACAATTCTTCCAAAACCATTCCGGCAAAATCCCCTTCTCCATATCAGTACTTTCTTTCAAAGACCGCAAAACTATTAATATCAAAGAGTTATTAAATTTTTCTAAAAAAATCATTAAATCTTTGGGGTTAAATTGCAGATTCGTAAATAAAGGCCCAATAAGCCCCAAGCCATCAACAATTTACAAAGCCAGGGTAATTGAAAAAGGTATAGACATTTGCATAATCAATGGTCAGAGCTCTAGTGTCTACCTAGGCCGCACCATCACAATCCAAAACATTGATTCATACAGTAAGCGCGACTTTGACAAACCCGGTCGAGACGCAAAAGTCGGCATGACACCGCCAAAACTGGCACAAATCATGATCAATCTAGCCGGACCTTCAAACACCATATACGATCCATTTTGTGGTACAGGAACCTTCCTAATGGAAGCAATGTTAATGGGTAAAAACGGAGTGGGCTCAGACATAAGCACACGCATGGTCGAATATTCAGAGAAGAATCTATCCTGGACTCAAGAACAATTCCGAGCTGACACCAAATTTCGCATCTTCGAAAAAGATGCTCGATTCCTTATCAAATCAAACATTCCAGAAAAAATCGATGCCATCGTTACAGAGGGATATCTTGGTAAACCACTGGAAAAACAACCAACTCAACACGAACAAGAAACAATCTTTAGAGAACTTGCAAATCTCCACCTCAATTGGCTAAGAGCGGTCAGACAAATCACTAACTGCCCGATTGTGATGTGTGTTGCAGCTTTTAAAGTTGGCCCACAAATAATACACCTACCAAAGTTTCAAGAGCTGGTTAAGGAGGCCGGTTACAAGGTCACAGAAACATTTACATACGATAGACCGGACCAGATAGTTGTGAGAGATATTAAGATTTTAAATTCATGTTGAAAAGTCCTAAGGGCTTGCGTATTATTGCCCGTGTTCGAGATCAAAACCCTCAAACGTTCCCGGGTGGCGCAGCGGTAGCGCAGTAGACTGTTAATCTATTGGTCGCCGGTTCGAATCCGGCCCCGGGAGCCACGAAAAAACGGCAGAGCCCTTAAGGCCTGCATGTTCTTCGATAATTAGAGGAATGATGAGCGCAGAGCCATGCAGAGGCATATGATTCTATGCTATTACTCAAATTTCCTGTATAATGTAGAGATAATTTCAATCATCAACATGGCACCAGAATCATCCCCCCAGGACTTCCACCAAGATCTAAAAGAACTGGCAGAAGCCCAGAATAAAAAGGTCGAAGCCCAAACAACAGATTTTGATTTCGAAAAACTGGAAGAGGACGAACAAAAACTTTATGAAGAAGCGGACGATATCCTACGAATCGCCTGGGAACACTCAGAAAACCCCGATCAGTTTATCCTTGATGCAATACACGAACACGCAAAAACGGAAAAACTTCCATTAATATGCGCAAAAGCACAAGTTCTACAATATCTTTCCCCTGAATGGAAAGAAAAAGTGGACAAGGAAGTAATGGAGTATTTCCAAAATTTTGACCTGATTGCCTTCGCAAAACTCCAGCCCGAAGATCCAAAATCCAAAGAAACAATAAAAATCTTGGAAATTCTTCGAGATGAAGGATACATGCCATATTTTGTAATAAGTGTGCATTATCAAGACGAACCCGACAAAATAAAAACAAACAAACAAAAATACCAAGAATTTACAAAAAACATCCGTAAGACCCTCAAACAAGCGGAATCAATCCCCTTCAATGAACAAGAATCCTTCGTATTGGACTCCCAAAATACTTTTCCCGAAGCAAGAAACTTCATCCAAGGAATAAAAAACACAAACATAACAGAATACAATTACGCCATAAATCTATGCTACAAATACCTAATAATCGGCAAAGAATTAAAAACAAAATTCCCTGAGTTTGACTGTAACGAACAAACCCTATTCCTCCAAAAAACAGCATTAGACGAAAGCATGGAAATCGGGAATTACTTGAGTACAAACGGCCATGCAGTTCTAAGAATAGATGGATTTCCCCTCGTGCTGGACACCTACGATATGAGAATTCGTTCAATAGAAGAATGCGCAAAAAGGGAAGGATATATAGAAGGTGAAATTTCAGGTTACTTTTGGCGAGACAACGAAAACCACTACCTCGCCAAATATGAAAAAACCGAAAACTATCCGAAAAAAATTATAGGATATACAGCATCACCCTCCCCTTATGTGGTTGACAAAAATGAACCCTTGTCAGGCTTAATCCGTGACAAGGCATTCCACTTAGCCTCCATAGGCAAAACCAAAGAAGCAAAACTCCACTACGAAGCTGCCCTAAAAATAAATCCAAATTACGTAAATGCACATTATAATTTGGCAGTCCTCTTAAAATCCATAGGCAAAACCAAAGAAGCAAAACTCCACTACGAAGCTGCCCTAAAAATAAATCCAAATCACGTAAATGCACATTATAATTTGGCAGTCCTCTTAAACTCCATAGGCAAAACCAAAGAAGCAAAACTCCACTACGAAGCTGCCCTAAAAATAAATCCAAATAACGCAGATGCACATAATAATTTGGCAATCCTCTTAAAATCCATAGGCAAAACCCCAGAAGCAAAAATCCACTACAAAGCTGCCCTAAAAATAAATCCAAATCTCGCAAATGCACATTATGGCTTAGCAATCCTCTTATACCAGACTAAAGAGTATAAAGAATCCCGCAAACACCTAGAGCAATTTAATAAGCTAAGAAATGGCAATCATGAACAATATTTCATAGATTTAGATCAAGAACTCAAATCAAAAGGTTACTAACACACAAAACATGACAGACCCCTATCTAATCCAAACAAAGCTGGCAAGAAAATCAACAAAACTCTCAAGGTTGAATAATTTCAAAAAGGTGCTGATTGGCAAAGCTAAAAAGAACAAAAAAGGCGATGCGAGAAAGCAACGACGAACTAACCTCGGAAACATTCTATAATTAAACAGTTTTAACGTCGTTCAATATGGAGCTCTAGAATTGGCTTACCTAAGCCGTCCTATAAGCAACACCCCCACAAACCAAGTTCGGACAGCGTCCAGTCTGGGGAGCCAAACTGGACTACTAGACAATTCTAGTACCAAATGAAATGGAGAACTTAGCTTAAACTCAAGCTTTTTCTCTTTTACCGTAGGGTTCTGAAGTAGGTAATTGAGAAATTGCCTTTTTTCAGAGATTTCAGAACTATCAAAGATTTCCTTAGCTCGTCGGGCAACGTTTAGTACTGATGCTACAGTCGTTTGATAGTCATAATCTGCCTTAGTGAGTTCTTCAAGTTCAATATTTAATAGTTGAAGTTTGTCATGATATTCTTGATGTTTTTTGTCATATACGTCCTTAGTAATTCCCCTTATTTCACATTCCCAAGCAAAGTCATATCCTCTGCAAAGTGAATCCCTGGTATATCCAATGCTTTAAAACGCCCCGTGCCATCTTCCAAGTATACTTTATCAACGTCTTCCCTAGCTAGCCGTCTAGCTTCGTCGACTTCCGTGGATACACCTCTCTCATATTCAGGATTAGTATTCGCAGCAGAAAACAAAACTCCACCATTTCTCAAAATTCTATGGATTTCTGCTCTTAATTCAGGATTTCTAATAATGTCATTTGAGTTTTTTAGAACCACCAAATCGAAAGCATTATCAGGAAAAGGAGTCCGGGTTGCATCCGCCTTTACATCCCCAGGATTCAATACATCCCCTTGCAGATCCATGTTAATAGCACTACTTCCAAACACGGTTTTTACAGTTTGATCATCATTGCTACCCACATATAAAACTCGAGCCCCTGGATTGTTTAAATGATCTCTAATCACTTCCAAATTCGTGGAAAAAGCCTTATCCGGGATCTCATTTTCCCTCCTTTCTTTTCTACCATAAATTTTAAAAACCTGACCATTCACCGTTATACTAACACTTTCTCGATATTCATCGTAGTCACCATCATCCACAACGGCTACATCCTGGCTATCCCTCAAAAACGGCATAATGTCTCGAACACTTTCAGCATTAAGGACATTAACCCGATCCACACTCCATACAAGCCCACCACTTAGAGAATTTAGTGCATCAAACAATGCATCAGGGAATTTTTCCCTCTCCAAAGACCAATCTGATTGGGTTTGTTCTGCATCCATCCCAGAATTATACCATAATAAAGCCACATTTAGTAGAGCAGGACACATCGAAATCCCACTATCAAAGCTTCAACTCAAAACACGCCTCTGCACAAAAAAAGTTCGGACAGCGTCCACTCTGCCGAGCCAATGGAAAAACGACTGGCACAAAGTGTCAGGCGGTTTTTCATCATTTCCGGGCCGGATGAGAACCGAAGGTTCGCACAAGCGCAGCGAGCGAGCGAAATGCCGTGCTTGCACGGGCATTTTCGAGCGAGCGAGCTTGAAGGTTTTTGCGCTAGCAAAAACCGCTATCCGGTCTGGGGAGCCAATCTTTTTTGCCTTGCATCAAACAAAAACGGAGCCTGCTTTTTGAAGGAGCTTGGCCTTATCCTAAATTTACATCCAAATCAGAACCATGACCACCAATCCCCGCAATATACCTACCTTCAATCACAGCTTCCGGATCCAAGCCGATCAAAACCTTTACTTGATCGTTAGCAGACTTCACCGCCTCACCATACGATTTCCCATCTAATAAGGCCTGCATCAAAAACAAGTCATAATATGTAGAAAAATTCTTATGGATGGAAACTTCCTGCTTCATCGTGGCAACAAGATTAGGCATGTTACTTTTGGTTTGAACAAAAAGATTAACTCGCTTCATTAAATCTTTTCTTGCCATAAGAGCATCCTTCAATCCAGCACCAAAACACGCGATTGAATTAATTTGAAACTGCACATCGGGATAACTTTCCAACAAATCAAAAAACTCATTCGGAGAGATATTCATACCGGAAAACCCCTTTTCAGAATCACCATGGTCATAAAGATCCAGAATAATCATTTTGGCTCCAACCTTAAGCTCCTTATCAATAAATGATTTAACAATTGCCAATGCATTATCCCTGTAAACAACAACAATCTCCGATTTTAACTTCGGGTATTTTTTTTCAAGAATCGCTCCCATCAATACAGAACCCATTACAGTATCCGGTACAATACTACCCATCATCCCTTCGTATTCATCAGCAATAAACTTAATATGCGCAATTTTCTTATCCTTCGGCAAATCAACCCCACTCAGATATTCCGAATTTTGTTTTTCATTATTTCTACTCACCATAGCACGATCAATACACTCACCAAAGGACCCATTCTTCAAAACTTCTCCCAAAAGACTATCCGTCATATTAACCATTACCAATGGGTCTGATTTTAAGTGCAAAGATATATAAACACCCCCAACGGTGTCAGCAATGGGAACAATCTCAAACTTATCCTCACCATTTTTAACAAAAAACTTTTTACCATCCTTGAAGATCAAATCAGGAAATTCAATCATCATTACCTCAAAAATAGCTGAAGCAGATTCAGACTCCGCATTATCAAAAGAGACAGGATTCATCTTAGCAACTTTGCCATCAATAAAAGATTTTAAATCAAGACCCCCTCCCGCAACAGCTTTTCTAAACATCGCATCATACTTTTTAAGCAAAGTTGAATACAATGTACTATCAATGTGACTATATACCTGCACTTTTCTAAATTGAACAATCTGATCCATAATCCATTCAAATGTTTTCATGTCTAGCTTCTGAGCTTCAAACATTTTATCTAAAACTCTACTAAAATATTGTTCAATTGCCAAAGTTACATTTTCATAAATACCCTTTATAGACTCATCCCTGCGACTCTCTCTACCGAAATGAGAAAAGGCAAGATGCAAATAGTTTTGCGCCTCCTTATCCAATGGCTCATCACCAGATAAAACATCATCGACCAAAACACTTCTTAATTGTTCAGATTGAGCAGGAGTCAATTTAGGAGAAATTCCGCTCAAAATAACAGGAAATCTCTTCACATCAGGATTTTTTTCTTGTGCACCAACAGGTGGTCGCTCAGGAGACCTAGGACCCATAGATATAAATTAAAAATCTTTTAATTATAACATATATATCCTAACTAGGAAACCTAGTATAGATTCATAAAAAGTTCGGACAGCGTCCAGTCTGGGGAGCCAGTCAATTCTGGCTTACTCAAGCCATTCTCAATGGGCTTTAAACTATATCTTTCTTCATTTTGATCTTGAAGCAACTTTCCATGTAAAAGAATGGCTTTCCGTAGTTATCATCATTCCATACTACAGGATCTTCCGGACCACTAAGTTCAGGAAATTTTCGCCTAAACTCATCAACATCAAAAGTATAAGTTTCTCCTGCCGCATAACTCGGCAAACTTGCAGTAACGTCTTTTAAGCTTCTGTCACCTTCTCTAAGTCTTTGCAACATTGCTACATTATCATGACCATCAGGTTTAAAATCTCTATTTCTTTTTGCCAACCATTCAGTAAAATCTCTTTGCCCTGATTTAGCACTAATTGACTGCGAAAGACTATTATTTGCAGAACGTTTTCTTAAAATTTCTTCCGTAAGATTAACAATTTTACCAGCTATACCTTGTTGTTTATATGGATCTGACGTTTGACGATGCTTCATATCCCATTCCTCGGATTTATCACCTTTAAGTTGAAGAAAATCAAAACCTGCCACATAGCGATATTTAGGTTTAGTTTTATCAACAAGTGGCCTGATAATGCCAATCTGAAATTCATGAAAATTAGGACTTATAACCTTTGAAACTTCCAACACAAGTTTTTCACCAGTACGCGTGGTTAATTCTCCAGTATGCATGATATAAGTATCATGCTTGTTTCCCGGAACTTTAGGATATAAATTTTCCGCATCATCATAGTGTGAAAAACTGGCAAAAAGACTTTCTTTATCCAAAGAATCCCAATCAATACCAAGATCAATTTTTTCATTACCAGCAAGGGCATCATCCACCTTAGCACCAATAGAATTTTGGAGATCAACTGCTTGGGCATCTTCCACAACTGAGACATTGGTTGTATTGCTAACAGATTGAACAACTTCTTCCCCTTGCCTATCTTTTTCTTCAGTACTCATTTGAATTTTTACTATCCCGCCATTATAACACGAAAAAGGGCCTTTTTGAAGATGTTGAAGTAAATCAACCAACAAACCAAGTTCGGACAGCGTCCAGTCTGGGGAGCCAAAATGGACTACTAGACAATTCTAGTACCAAATGAAACGGAGATCGTAGCTTTAAATCAAGCTTTCTGCCTTTCAAAGTAGAGTTCTGAAATAGATAATTCAAAAATGTTGTTTTTTCCTGAACTTCAGAACTTTCAAAAATTTCCTTAGCACGACGAGCAAGACTTAAAACTGTTGCTACAGTCGTTTGATAATCATAATCTGCCTTAGTGTGTTCTTCTAATTCAATATTCAAAAGCTGAAGCTTGTCATGATACTCTTGATGCTTTTTGTCATATATGTCCTTAGTAATCCTCCCATTCGATCCCAACATACAAATTATTGGGATGAGATGCGGCACGATAATATTTCAACAACTCTTCAAGCGAAGTAACAACACTACTACTATCAACAGACATAAAAACTTAAGCTTATAGCAAAAACATACGCACCATAGCAAACTGAGCATTATTTGCAAGTTTGCAGGGCATTACAGATCACAATTGAACAACGTCATTCACCTCAACTTCCTCAAACAGTACTTTTTCTCCATCCAAATACTCAATTTCCACACTTTCAACCCGGCTAAGAGCACCCAGTCCGAAGTACAAATTAGAAGACTGATCCGATAACAAACCAGTACTAGTAATATATTTTTGGACAAATTCGTGCCCACCGGCTTTTACTTTAACCTTCGCACCAATCGACCTGACATCATCTCTAAGCATCACAACTATAAAATTGTTTTTTCCGCCATTATTGAGATATGCCTTAACCGGACCATCCAAATTGATATATACAAGATCCACATATCCATCTCGATTAAAGTCACTACTTAAAGGTGCCATCCCAAAATATTCATTTGTAGCTCCAGTAAGATTCATGATCGGCACAAACTTTCCCTCAGATCCCATCAGTAAAAATCTTCCAGGCAATTTATCCAATTTATGAGCAGGCCATTTCACATAATTTTCAAGCACAATCAAATCCTCGCTAGCATCATTGTTAAAATCAGCAAAATCAGCCCCCCAGGCAAATTCATAACCACTAACTCCAACTTCCTGACTAACATCAGTAAATTTGAAATCTCCATCATTCCTCAGCATCATCCAATCAGGGTTTAATACTTGGTCATCGTATAAATCACCTCGCGCCAAATTAGTCGGAATTGTATTTCCAACATTTGTGAAAAACAAATCGCTATCATTATCACCATCAATATCTGAAATTGTTAGCCCCATCCAAAATCCAAAGTCACCTATAGACCCAATATCCTCAAAAGTGCCGTCACCCAGGCCTTTATAAATTTTGACCATATCAGTATTGGTGGCTGCCACAAAATCCAAGATTACATCATCATTTAAATCAACAAAAGTAGCTAAAAAGTTATCCTGCTTAAAATCAATTCCTATATCTTTTAGCTCAAATTCTCCATCTCCTTTACCCAAAAAGAATTTGTTGATAGTAACAAAATTTGGATAATTAAACACTCCGGTTTGAAAATATTGCGGTTTTATAAAAGTGCTGACAAATAAATCCAATATTCCGTCATTATTCACATCCACCGTTGCCAATGAAAACGGCATCTCCTTCTCCTCAAATTGAAATCCCAAAGAGCTAATTTCAAAACTACTTCCGGTATTTTTGTAAAAATAGACATCTTCTTCCTTAGATACATACAAATCTCCATCAACAGAAACCACACCAAAAGTGGCTCCAACACTATCAATCCCCCACTCACTAGCCACGTTCACAAACTTACCATCTATAAATTTCAACAGACCGTCCTGTTGACCTTCACCACCACCAACAAAAACTTCCTCAACGCCATCCCCATCAATGTCAATCAATGCTCCACCGACAAAGTGTTCGGAGCCCTTTATATGTAAAAAGTCAGTTTCAACTTCATTAAAAGTCGGTACAAAATTCGTTTCTTCGGTAGAAAGTTTTTCTAAAATTTCCTCCTCACTTAAAACAATCCCTTTATTTTGAAATATAAATGGCCGTGCAAAATATCCACCGCCCAAAATCAGGACCAACAAAACTAATATAAAAACAAGCTGCTTCATCG
>JAQBYK010000012.1 GCA_027622635.1 bacterium | reverse complement strand
AGAGTTTAGTCAAGGGCTAGGCTGGAGAATTCTCAAAAAAATGAGAAAAGCCACTAATTCAAAAAATCTGGAAGAAACAAGACTATCTCAATCAAAATAAGTAAAATAATGATTCCTTCAAGGAAATGGGATTTTTTGGAATCCATATAGTTCATGATAAACTCGATATCCCTAAATATCATCTCAATTTTCTGCTTCAAAATTTCATACCTATGCTGGATTTCATATTCATGAGCCAAACTCCCGTAAAACTCATCAATATCAGCAGAATCCCATGTTATGGAAGGTTTATCCAAAACTGTCAGTTTGCTTATAACACGATGCTGAGTATTCATCGCAAAACCAACTAGTTTAAATAATTTCTTATTCGACAAGAATATCTTCCCGGTACTACATAAAATATTCGTAATATTTCCAAAATTTTTCATCATCTCCTCTATTTCACACTCGTAACTATCCAAAGCAACAGATCGCCCCAAAACTTCAGAAACGATAGCAACTCTCCTTGAATCCAAATCTTTCAGTAAAATACCGGAAGATGAAATACTATCCTTATTCTTAGAAGTGAAAACATTTATTTCTTCAGCACAATCTTTAGATGTTGCCTCATCCACAAAAGACCCAATCTTCTTTATAAAAGAATCTATTTTTTTATCTGAAAATCCCCAAAAAACTATTACCCCAAATTTTAAAATTGTAACAATTCCGGCTCCTTCTTTAAAAATGAAAAAATCACTTAAAATTGATGTAATCTTAAGCTCCCTGCTCAATTCTTTAAGACGAATTTTCTCCCCTACTTTAATCGATTTGACTATCATACCACCATCATACCTCTTAATAGTGACAACAAGTCAAGCCATTCGAACAGCCAGTTGCTGCACAATATTTCATCCGAATCCGCAAGCTCCCTACTCTCCTCAAATTCAGCAGACGATTTTCTTTCCTTGTCAATTGGTGGGTCAGGTGGGACTCGAACCCACGGCCAATTGCTTAAGAGGCAACTGCTCTACCGACTGAGCTACTGACCCACAGTGCGAACAGGACAAAGTCCTGTGAGCACCATTTTAGCAAGTTCTAATCTTATTCCAAGCTAAAAAATTACACGTATTCTTCATAAATTGTAAAATTAAAGCCTTTCTCCTATACTTCGCACATGAAGAAAATCCTACTATACACAGATACACCGCAAATCGGAGGAGCCGAGCTTCAAATTTTCCTCCTGGCAAAATTTTTAAACAAAGATAAATTCACACCAATCCTTGCATGCAGTAATTTCGAAGCTTTAGATAAATGGTGCAATAAATTTGAGAATGAAGATATCAAAGTCATTCGGATAAAAGTTGCACATAAACATGATCCACGACATCTTTTCAAACTCAAGGAAATAATAAAAGAAGAAGAAATTGACCTTCTACATGCACAAATCTGGAATCCGGCAAGTTGCCGCTACGCATATGGTATTAAATCGATTCCGGTGATCACAACAGAACACGATCCGTTCAAACTTTCCTTCATTAAGAATGCACTCAAAAAAAAGTCCCTCAAAAATGTCAAAAAAATTATAACAATTTCCAATCACAACAAAAAACTTCTTAAAAAATTATATCCAAATCATTCTTCAAAAATTGAGATGATCCATAATGGACTCGACACTTTATGGTGGCAATCTCAACTCCTTCGCTTTACTGAGAATGATCGCAAACATATTAAAGAAGAAATTTTCCATGCCAAAGAAAACACACTCATAGTGACATGTATCGCAGAACTCCATGAAAGAAAAGGGCAAAAATACTTGATAGAAGCCATTCCCGAAGTCACCGAAGAATTCCCCAATGTAAAATTCGTTTTCATAGGAAAAGGACCAAACGAAGAAAATCTAAAAAAACTCGTAAAAAAGCTAAAACTGGAAAAACATGTCACATTCACGGGACAACAAAAGGAAATACCCAAATTGCTGAAAAGTTCGGATATATTCTGTCTCCCCTCCCGCCGGGAAGCATTTGGTCTCGTCAATCTGGAAGCAATGCTCACTCCCCTCCCGGTTATCGCTACAAAAGTAGGTGGCATACCGGAAATCATCAACGAAAATACAGGGATACTTGTCCAACCGGAAGATTCTAAATCCTTATCCCAAGCCCTAAATATCTTAATCGAAAACCCCAAAATTCGTGAAAAAATGGCATTGAACGGACAAAAACAAGCGCTCACATTTGACGCGCAAAATATGGCAAAGAAATATGAGAAAATCTACGAGGATGTATTAAAATAATAAGTAAATATGGTATTGACAATGTCAATCATGTATGGTTTAATGTTTGGCTGTTTTAGCTAATCCTTTTCATGGCAGAAACACCAACAAATAGACCTACACCTGAAAGAGGAAATCCTCTTGAAGCTGTTGCATCAAGCGCACCAATTCAGGCTATAAGAAACATATTACGAACAAGAACAGGAAAAGCGGTAGGAATACCACTTGCTCTCCTTGCAGCTTTAGCAATGACGTACTACTTGGATAGAGAGGATGCAAACGAAATAGAATATCCACACGATGGAGAAACATTCACTCTCGAATCCTTAAGTTTCAAAGACAAAATTGCTCAGCTATATCATGGCTCCACATATGATTCCAGAACAGGAGACGTAATTGACCGAATCGCAAATCACAAAAAAATCACTCAAAGCCCGGGTTGGATAGATTTCACTGATTGGCTAACAGATTGGCTTAAATCAAATGAAACAATCGGAGGTGTACATATTTTCAGATCAGACGCCAGAACTATTGATGAAACCAATAGAACTGCCATCGAAATTATGGCAAAGAGTAAAATTCCTCCTTTTATCAGTATGGACATAGTCGGAGGATATACTCGCCATCTTGGATTAACTCGTAAAGATACCAGAGAATATGGAGTTCCGGAAGAATTCCTGAAAATCGCTAAAGAAAACGGAGACTTAGAACTTCCTACCCAAGAAGACCTTGGAAGAGCTTTTGAGAAAATTCCTCATAGAAATACCAAAGAGAAAATAAAATTCAGAAAACTAATGGAGGAATATGGCGCAGCCATAGCTCGATTATGCAGAGACATAGGAATTGTTATAAATTTTGCGCCTGTAATGGATAAAGTTGAAGACACCCAAGGCGACCAATTCATGGAAAAAAACGACGAAACCTATGGTTCAAGTTCCCACACAATTATGGCTCTTGCATTTCACTATATTAAAGGATTCCAAAGTATCGATGGTACCATGATCGCTCCAAAACATTTCGCAGGAACAGGGAAAATGCCATCCAATCCACATAGCAACGAAGATCCTGGAGTATCAACTATGACCGGTTGGGACGGCACAATGCTACCTTTTAATGACGCCATTCATGGAAAATTATTTACTGACCCAATATCAAGAGTTTACAAATTTGATCACAAATTTAGATATCTAACTAGAAGAATTGAACAATTAAAAGGAAGCAAAAAAAGACAAAGAGTTAGAGAACTTGAAAGATGTAAAATGCAATTGAGAAGACTCTGTAAACAATATGGAATTGACACAAATTTCAATAAAACAAATCCGGTCCTGGGAGTAATGGTCGGTCATGCACAAAACTTCACAAACAAAGATACCCCGGGTTCTCTCAGTGAAGAAATCGTACGAAAAAGATTACAATCCGCGCTGGGATTTGATGGTATCACATGGACTGATGACATGAGTATGGGCGTGATAGATTTTTACGTTGAAAACGGTGATGGAAAATCTCATGAAGGCGGACCTGACGAAAGATTTGTACGTGCACTTTCCGTAGGAATTACAATCCCAATGATTCTACACGAATCAGGATCTCTGGACGAAATAGTCCAAAGAGTAAGACAGGCAATTGATGATGAGCAAGATTTTAATCACGATGGAGTAGCTGACATCACTATGGAAGATGTGAATGAAAGAGTAAGAAAAGTACTTGAACAAAAAGTTGAGCTTGGACTTCTCACTAAAAGAACAAGAACTCAAGCCATTCCTTGCCCATCCAAACAAGGACTGTGCAAAAAACCTGTTACTGTATACAGAAACAACGCCAAAAATTATATGCAAAATACCAGAGCTTACAGGAAAAAATAATTATGAGTATATTTTCAGCAAAAGAGACAACTAATGAGCCTAAAACAAGCCGACTTCCGCTTTGGCTGTTACTGACAGCTACACTGGTTGTACAAGGAGACACCAGAGGAAAAATAGACAAATGGGTAAGAAATTGTGAAATTCAGGACATAATCAGTTTAGTTCATAAAGAGTTGCCCCTTGAAGGATTCCAGGCAAATCCATCTGAAGCAATAGATCAAACATCATGGCCGGAAGCACTTGATAATCCCCTATCTCAATTAAGACCCACCTTTGATGATGGACCACACCCAAATGACCTCAAAACCGCAAAGGTACTACAGAAATTCCCATTCAATACTCCAATATTTTATTACAATGGCATTAATTTTTTCTCAGCTGAAGCTTTAGAAGAACTCAATATTAAAGATCGCCTTAATCCGGATTCTGACTGGAAAATAAGCCCGGGAGAATGGATTTCTTGGGCGGAAAGAGGCGCGGGACTAAATATGTGGCAAAGATCGACTGATCCAACATATGAAAAAAAACTTGCTGAATTTATAAAATCAAAACTCAATCCGGAAATGCTCAAGATTGCAAAAGAAATTCATGATGCCGGTTTCACGATTGGATTTCACGGCATGGCGCACGCACCGGTAGAAAGCCCATTCCATATGCAAAATCTATCAAGAAGCGACTTTAACGACGAACTATCTATGTTTGAAAGAATGATAAGCATAGCAATCGATGAAGAATATGACATTCAACATGTTAGACCACCTTACGGAGCCGGTACAAATGACCTATGGTCACCGCCATTCGTTGAGCTCTGCGAAGATGAAGGAATTGAAGTAAGAAATTGGTCCTTTTCCTCATTTGACTGGGAAGAAGGCAGCCGAAGAGGCGAAAAATTGCTCGTTGATGCATTGCGGGTTATTGCAGCAGGCAAAACACCAGACATTCTCTTTCACTCACAGCACCAAGATGGAACCACTCTGGGTAATTTTGGCAAAATGTTAGCAGCCTGGACTGGACATGTGATGTCACTGAGCACACATGAAAGAAGAAAAGAAATAGCAAACTATAAAAATATTTTAGAAAATATTTTAGCTGAAACACCCGAAGACACTAATGCAAAATTAAAATCATCAAAATTTGAAGTTGGCTCACCGGAGCAAATTGCTACTGATTCAGCATATAATGTTGAACTGGAACCCCAGTACATGGGAGCAATTCAAACACACTTATCACAAAATGCAGACGGATATATCGGCCATTCATCAGTGAATCAAGTAAAAGAATTAGCTCAAGAAAATTCAGAAACAGATTTAACAGTTGCCAGAACACTTCAAGATCCAAAAACATTTGCAAAATCCTCAATAAAAGAAATATTAGAAGAAAAACCTGATGCCCCAGATCTCGACAGCTATCCCTCACCAGAAGAATTGATGAGTAGCGGCATAAAATTTGCAAACCGGGGTCTGCAGATCAAGTCTATCGCTATTGATATATTATGTAGACTTAAAGAAGGGGAATTCGATGAAGACTTTCTAAACCGATACAGATGGCAGGGGTTCTACATAGAACCAAGCAATATTCCAACATATGTAAAAATGTATCATTTTCTTAGAAAAATGGATCTGGACGATCATACAACAGCCAGGATCCTGGCAACAGCACTAATTGAAAGTGGTGTAAAAAATGACTGGGACAGAATCGGACTTGGAAAACAAACTGCTGAATGGGCAGGCGAGAAAATGCACCGAATCTTTGGAGAAACTGAAACAATTCCGGGACTGATAAGGGACCTTGGGATGAAAAAACAAGGAAACGTCATGCAATACGGCCTTGGCTCACTTGGACCGGGACAAGTTCCTCTTCCAATCACCTGGGCAATGTTCGAACTGATACTGGAAAGAAATCTAGAACGGGAAGAAATGGAAAAAATCCTCCAAAGTCCGGAGGGCACCGCACTTGGAATATACCTTTATCTAAGGCAATACGAAGTCAGACTTGGAAGTACGACATGGTAAATTTAAATTTTCTATCATCAGTGATGATTTGACTTTCCCAACAAATTGAGCACTCATCTCGTAACGTTACGAAGTTAGAGATCAAACTTCCACCGCGTCAACCTAAGAATCTTGACGGTGAGCATACGCTCACCTATACTCGAGTAGTTTTGGAGCTCCAAAAACACAAAAATGAAATTAAAAACTATATACATCTGCAGGTCCTGCAGCCATGAAAATGCAAACTGGACTGGGAAATGTCCACAATGTAATGCATGGAATAGTTTTGAAGAAGACGTTATAAACGTAGGCAAAGCTAATAAAAGCCTTTCAAAAAGTCCACGCACACTCAAAACAAAAGAAGCCACAACACTTTTGGAAGCAAAGCCCTCAAATAAGAAAATTGGTTCCGGTATAAATGAATTTGATCGAGTCATGGGTGATGGCATCACTCAGGGTAGCCTCATTCTCCTGAGTGGAGAACCCGGCATTGGCAAATCAACCATTACCCTGCAAATAGCCAATAATATAGCCAAGAACAACAAAGTACTAATCATTTCAGGAGAAGAATCCATCGATCAAATAGCAAATCGTGCATCACGCCTAAATCTAAAAGAAAAAAATCTAATGGCAATAAATGAATATACACTCGAAAACATCCTGGACATCATTAAAAAAGAAAAAGCGGATTTCGTAATCATTGATTCCATACAAGTTATTTCAAGTATGGATCTTCCCTCTTCAGCCGGATCTGTCACACAAGTTCGATATTGCACGGAACAAATAATGGAATTGGCAAAATCCAACAACATAACCATCATGCTAATAGGCCATGTAACCAAAGATGGCACACTGGCAGGTCCACGAGTACTGGAACACCTCGTAGACACGGTCATACACCTTGAAGGAGATAGATATCAGGACTTCCGCATTTTGAGAGCAGCTAAAAATCGCTTTGGTCCATGCACGGAAGTCGGAATATTTGAAATGACAGAAAAAGGTTTATCCGAGATAAAAAATCCATCAGAACAATTTCTTGAGGGACGAAAAGAAAATGCAATCGGATCTGCGATAACAGTTACAATGGAAGGCACTCGACCAATGCTAATAGAAGTCCAAGCATTGGTTTCAACAAGCCCATTTGGCTACCCTAAGCGCACAGCAAACGGATTTGATTTAAACAGACTTCAAATCCTAATAGCAGTACTGGAAAAATACGGCAAACTCAATCTGCAAAACCAGGATGTATTTATAAATGTAGTTGGAGGTATCAAGCTAATCGAGCCGGCCTGCGATCTGGCAGTACTTACAGCAATCGCTTCTTCACTTCTTAAAAAGCCAATCCATAAAGATATGGTTATATATGGAGAGGTTGGACTTTCCGGTGAGCTAAGAAAGGTAAACCACAACGACAAACGAATAAAAGAAGCCCAGAAATTAGGCTTCAATACAATAATCAATCCTGATATTTACAGGGAAATCACTCAAGTCCAAAAAATCTTTCAGCATTCTCAGTAGATATTTTGTCAATCTCGGAAACATCCATTGCCTTGACCTCGGCAATCTTCTTAACAACCTCAGCAACATAAGAAGGCTCGTTCCTCTTACCTCTAAAAGTCTGCGGTGCCAGATAAGGACAATCCGTCTCAGTCATAAACATTTCATTTGGAACTTCCACAACAACCTTCCTCAAATCCTCAGCATTGGGATATGTAATTATCCCTGTAAATGAAGTCAAATACCCAGCCTCCCAAACAGCTCTCGCAAAATCAAGATTTGAGCCATAACAATGAAAAACAGCCCGCACTCCTGGAAATTCCTTAAGCACTTTTAAACAATCCTCATCTGCATCCCTATTATGCACAATAACCGGCAAATCCACTGACTTGGCTAATTCCAAGTGCAACCTAAAAGAATGTTGTTGCTTTTCCGGATCAATATCAGATTTGAAATAATCTAAACCTGTCTCCCCTATTGCCACAATATTAGAATCATTCTTTGCCAATTCTTCCCATTCTCTCATCAAATCCTCAGTAACTTCTAAAGAATCATAAGGATGCAAACCAACCGAAGCAAACAGAAACTGACCATCAGCCATTTCAACAGATTTTCGTGAGGCTTCAGCCCCACAACCAACATTAATAATCCCGGATATTCCAGCTTCCTTAGCCCTTAAAATTACTTGACCAATATCCTCCTCAAATTCCGGAAACATTAAATGTGCGTGTGTATCAATCATAATATGAATTTGACAAAAGCATTCTACACAAATACTATTGAACCACAATGAATAAAAAGTCCAAAACTCAAGTCCAGAAAAACAACTTAACAGGTTGGGCTTTTTTTTACAGCTTTTTTGGCTAAAAGCATGAGCATCTAATCGAAAGCCTCATGCTAAAAGCTAAGAAGGCTATTTTTTTATAAACATTTAACCCAAAAAACATGATCATAGTAATGAAAGCGGGAGCCCCAAAAGACGAAGCAACTGCAATAATGAAAGAATTGGAAGACAAGGGACTTCAGCCGATGCCTCTATATGGCGTCGAACGCACCGTAATAGCGGTAATTGGAGAAGAACGCGACCTAAGCATCGGCCACCTGGAATCATTCAAGGGTGTTGAAAAAGTAATGCGCGTTGTGGAACCATATAAGCTTGTAAGCAAAAGTTCGAAAGCATCTACAACAATAGTTGAAATAAACGGAGTAAAGATAGGAAGCGACCAAATTGCAGCAATAGCAGGACCCTGCTCAATTGAATCGGAAGAACAAATGGATAAAGTGGCTTCCAGCATAAGTCAACTCGGCATAAAAATAATGCGGGGAGGAGCATACAAACCACGCACAGGACCATACTCCTTCCAGGGAATGGGAAAAGAAGGGCTCGAAATCCTGCAAAAGACAGCAAAAAAATACAATCTGGCTACAGTCACAGAAATACTAGACATAAGAGATCTCGATAATATCTGCGAAAAAGCTGACATGCTTCAGATTGGAGCAAGAAACATGCAAAATTTTGAACTTCTTAAAGAAGTGGGGAAAACAAAGAAACCAATACTTCTTAAACGTGGCTTAATGGCAACGATTGAAGAGCTCTTACTTGCAGCTGAATACATTCTCGCTCATGGAAATCCAAATGTTGTTTTATGCGAACGAGGAATCCGTACTTTTGAAAAAGCTGTAAGGAATACTTTGGCCCTTGCCACCGTACCATTGGTAAAAGAGCTAAGTCACCTACCAATTATCGTTGACCCTACTCACGGGACCGGGAAACGCTCTTTAATCGAACCCATGACTAAAGCTGCTATTGCGTGTGGCGCAGATGGCTTTATAGTAGAGGTACATCCAAACCCCAGTGAAGCAAAATCAGACGCACAGCAACAATTAACTCCGGATGAATTTGCTATACTGATGGAAAATATAAAACCTATAGTAAAAGCCATGAACAAAACACTATGAAAAATGTCAAACTAAAATTAAGACACAAAAAAGACATGTCCTATGAAATTCTTATTCATAAAGGCATAGCCAAAAAAATACCCACTTATCTAAAGGATAACAAAATTGGACAGAAATATGCCATTATTACAGATGACTTTGTAGCCAAAAGTTTTGGAGAATCACTCAAGAAAAGTATTAAGAACAAAGGCATAAAATCTGAGATTTTCAAATTCAAAAAAGGAGAAATATCAAAAAACCTAAGTACAATAGAGAAACTTGCAACTGAAATGGTAGAAAAAGGTTTTACACGTAAAGACGCAATCATCGCACTTGGTGGTGGCGTAGTTGGAGACGCGGCTGGGTTTTTGGCTGCAATATACATGAGGGGGATACCATACATACACGTACCAACAACACTCATGGCAATGGTTGACTCAAGCATAGGTGGCAAAACCGGAGTAGACCTGGAAGCTGGAAAAAATCTTATTGGAACAATCACCCAACCAAAAACAGTATTCATAGATATAGATTACTTAAAAAATCTCCCTGAGAAACAGATAAGAAATGGCCTTGCAGAAGTCATAAAATATGGAGCAATAGGAGATAAAAAGCTGTTCAAGTTTATTGAACAAAACATCGGGAAAATTTTTAAAAAAGACAGCGAAACCCTAAATTTCATAATAACAAGGTCAGTAAAAAATAAAGTTGCGATAGTAAAAAAGGATGAAGAAGAAAAAACAGGATTCAGAATATTCCTAAATTATGGCCACACATATGGACATGCACTTGAGAGAATGTCAGGCTATAAGCTACTACATGGATATGCGATTAGTATAGGAATGGTCCTGGCAAACGACATCGCAGTTAAAAAAGGCATAATAAAAGAGAAGGTAGCAGAAAGAATAAAAAACTTGCTCAAGAAAGCTGGTTTGCCGGTAACCACAATCAAAAAACCTGCAATGAAAGATTTGATTGGAGATAAAAAAAGGGAAGATGAACATATAAATTTCATTCTGGTTAAAAAAATAGGTAAAGCAGTTATTTACAAGGAAAGATGGAAATAAAAATCCAAGTTCCGGGATCAAAAAGCATTGCAAACAGGGCAATGATATTAAATGCGCTTAGTGGAAACAAGACTATACTAAAAAATATTCCAGAATGTGAGGATACAAAATACATGGAAGATGGCTTAAAAGAGCTGAAGGGAAACAATCCAAAACTCTTTACAGGTAACGCAGGGACAGCAACTCGTTTCCTAACAGCTTACTCAACTCTCCTTAATAAAGAAATCGTAATTGACGGCAACAAAAGAATGAGAGAAAGACCAATCGAAGCACTTTGTAAAGCACTAAATGACCTAGGTGCAGAAGTAAATACAACTAATCAGTGCCCCCCGGTAAAGATAAGTTCACAAAAAATAACAGGTGGAGAAATTTCTCTTCCGGGAAACATAAGCAGTCAATACATATCAGCATTATTAATGATAGGACCATTCACTAAAAAAGGCATTACAATAAACATTGAGCAAGAACTTTGCTCACAACCATATGTAGACATAACGATAAAGCTTATGCAAAGCTATGGACTCAAAATTGTGAACAATAATTATGCACAGTTCAAAGTGGAACCCAAATCTCCTTCTCCGCCACAAACATATACTGTAGAAAGTGATTGCTCCTCCGCATCATACATTGGCGCCTACGCCGCATTAAATCCGGAAAAGACAGTAATTCTAAAAAACATTAAAAAAAAATCCATCCAAGGAGATATTAAATTCATCGATTACCTAAAAAAAATGGGCTGCAAAATTAAAGAATCCAAGGAAAATACCACAATAAAAGGCCCAAAAACATTAAAAAGTCTTGGAAAAGTAGACATGAATAACACTCCGGATTTAGTCATGACATTTGCAGTTTTGGCAGCATTCACACCTGGTAAAACCACAATCTCCAACATCAGCAATCTTAAAATAAAAGAGACCGACCGAATAGATGCATTGAAAAAGCAACTCAAAAAGCTTCAAGTTAAAGTAAAAACAGGCTATGATTTTATTGAGATAGAAGGCAAAAACAAAAACAAACTAATTGAGTCCCTGGAAAAATCTAAAATTTCCATCGAAACATACAATGACCATAGAATAGCTATGGCATTCGGAATTCTAACTTCAATCATTCCGCAGCTGACAGTCAAAAACCCCAATTGCGTATCAAAAAGTTATACAACCTACTGGAAAGATCTTAAAAAATTAATGAAATGAACATCGTATTAACAGGCCTTCGTGGCAGCGGCAAAACTAAAGTTGGAAAAACTTTAGCTAAAAAGTTAGCCTGGAAGTTCATAGATCTTGACGAAGAAATCGAAAAATCAGAAAAAATGAAAATTGCACAAATAGTCGAATTAAGAGGATGGGAGTATTTTAGAGCAGTAGAATCAAAAATAACCGAAAAGATATCCAAAGTAGAAAATACTGTAATTGCAACAGGAGGCGGAACATTAATTAATCAAGACAATGAAAAAGCATTAAAGAAAAATGCCAGAATCATTTATCTTTACCGCAAACCGGAAGAATGTTGTGAATACATAAAAAATGACACAAACAGACCGGCACTGACCAACAATGAGACTCTTGAAGAAGAAATGAAACAGTTATACAGAGAAAGAAATGGCGTATATTGCAAGAGTGCTTTTAGGGTTATAGAACGAACTAAGAACTACAAAAAAGACGCAGAAGAAATTATCAACATTTTATCCTTAGCATAGACCCGATAGGAAGACCTTCCTTTAATTTAAGCATCTTATCTCCGGCACCTCCATGCACTGCATCCAACTCTGACCCTTCCAAATCAAATATCTCATCAACATTTTGAGTAAACTTCTCATCTGGAGTCATTACTTCAACTTCTTCTCCTTTAAGAAGCTTGTTTCGAATAGCCACTTTATATAATCCGCCAGGCTTTCTATCCTTAATGAAGCCAACAAATTTATGTGTCTGAACAGGTGCATTGCTCTCATAGTAAATATCATTATCTCCTGGAAAACCAAAAAGATAACCGGGTATAAATCCCCTATTCGCAGTTTTGTAAACCTCTTCAAGTAACTTCTTATCAAAGTCCTTCCCGGCAATCATGTCTTCAATAGCTTGCTTATAAGTCTTTGCAACTGTAGATAGGTAATACTCAGTTTTATTCCGTCCTTCCACCTTAAAACTACAAATACCCGCTTCGCACAAATCCTTCAAATAAGGCAGTAAACAATTATCCTTTGCATTCATAAAATAAGTACCATGCTCATCCTCTTCAACAGGCATAAACTCTCCCGGACGCTTTTCCTCTTCAAGATAGAATTTTTTAGCTTCAAGCTCCTCTTCCCGCTTCTTAACTCCTTCCTCATCATGAACTTTATATTTCCAACGACAACTATGAGAACAAGCTCCTTGATTGGAATCCCTTCCGGTCATGTAATTAGAAAGCAGACATCGTCCACTATAAGCCATACAAATCGCACCATGTACAAAAAACTCAAGCTCAATATCAGGAACATTTGCATGAATTTCCTTAATATCCTTAAGTGTTAATTCTCTAGGTAAAATAATTCTACTTGCACCTTGATTCTTCCAAAATTGCACAGACCTATAATTTAAAACATTTGCCTGAACAGACATATGAAGAACCGCCTCAGGATAATATTCCTTAATCATTTCAAAAAGACCGGGGTCCGCAACAATCAAGGCATCAGGCTTAACTTCCTTACGAACAAAAGCTATATGCTTCTTAAATGAATCGATTTTCTCACCACGCGGATAAATATTCTCAGTCATATAGAGAGTTTTACCTGCGTCTCTGATAAGCTTCACACCCTCAAGTAAAGTATCCTTGGTAAATCCACCCTTTTTCGCACGCAAACTAAAGGGAGAAAATCCTAAATAAAAGGCATCACCTCCATACATTAATCCAATTTTAAGCTTCTCCAGATTTCCCGCAGGAAGAAGCAGTTCTGGTCTTTCCATAGCGAAAGAAATAGTATCTGCTAAAATGCATTCATGCAAACCAATTTCTTAGTTATAGGCTCGGGAATTTCAGGACTCAATTTTGCTCTCCACGCAGCCAAAAAAGGAAAAGTTATATTGGCTACCAAGAAAAAACTGATAGATTCCAATACCAACTACGCTCAAGGAGGAATAGCAGCAGTTTTAGACAAAACAGACAACTTCAAAAAACACGTTGCGGACACCATGAAATGCGGCGCCTACCACAATAACAAAAAAGCCGTTGAATTCATGATCAAAAATTCTGCGGAAGCAATCTACAGATTAATCGAACTCGGAGTAGAGTTTGAAAAAGAAGATGGAACACTAAAACTCACACAAGAAGGAGGACACAATAAAAGACGTATTGCATACGTCGGAGACAACACGGGCAAAGAAATTGAAAGAGTACTCGTAAAAAGAATAAAAGAGCATCCAAACATAGAAATATTGGAAAACACATTTGCAATTGATTTGATAAAGAAAGGAAAGATTTGCTACGGCTGCCAATTTATTCGCAGAAACAAAATAGAAAATATCTTTGCTGATCAAACTATTCTTGCAACAGGTGGCATTGGCCAATTATTCACTTACACAACCAATCCAAAGATCGCAACCGGCGATGGCATTGCTATAGGAATACGAGCAGGTCTAAAAGTCAAAGACTTGGAATTCATTCAATTCCACCCAACAGCTCTCGCCAAAAAACTTTCACCAATGTTCTTAATATCTGAGACAGTCAGAGGAGAAGGTGCAAAAGTCATAAACAATAAGGGAAATCGATTTATGAAAAATGATCTGGCATCAAGAGATCTGGTGGCACGTGAAATATACAGAGAATCGAAAAATGGCCAAGTGTACTTGGATATAAGCAATAAAACTCAATCATATCTGGTAAAAAGGTTCCCTCAAATATATGAAAAACTAAAACAATGTGGATTCGAGATGGAAAAGGACAGAATACCGGTAACACCGGCAGCTCATTACATATCAGGAGGAATAGTTACGGACCTATATGGGCAAAGCAAAATCAAAAATCTCTTCGCATTCGGAGAAGTAACCTGCACCGGAGTCCACGGAGCAAATAGGCTTGCATCAAATTCCCTTCTTGAAGCACTCGTATTCAGCAATCAAATTTCAGAAAAACTAAAACATCAAAAAATTCCAAAAAAAATCCCGGTAAAACTACCAACAATCACCAAAACTTCATCAAAACCATTTAAAAAAGAGATACAACAAGTCATGTGGAAGTATGCTGGCATCATCAGAAATAACAAACTAATAAAAAAAGAAGGTATACCAAAACTAATACGGATACAAAAAGAACTCGCAAAAATCAAGGGCACAAATCAAGATCTGGCAGAAGCCAGAAATATGGCACAAGTAGGAACAAAAATACTTTCCTCAGCATCTAAAAGAAAACATTCACTTGGATGTCACTTCGTAGAATAATTAAGTACCAATTTTCTGAAGCATCTTTTCCTGATCAGCAATAGCCAGTTTTTCAACAATATCCTCTATGCCCCCATCCATAATTCCAGGCAAATTACTCCAATTCACCTTTATTCTGTGATCAGTAACTCGATCTTGAGGGAAATTATATGTTCTAATTTTCTCACTTCTATCTCCGGAGCCAATTTGGCTCAAACGCTCCTCACCTCGCTCCAAGCGCAATTTTTCCATCTCCAAATCATATAAACGAGTCCTAAGTACAGCCATGGCCTTATTTTTATTCTTTAACTGGGATTTTTCATCCTGGCAAGTAACAATAATCCCGGTCGGCTTATGAGTTATCCTTATTGCAGAATCTGTTGTATTAACAGATTGACCACCGGGACCACTGGATCTAAAAACATCCACCTGAATATCAGCATCAGCTATTGCAACATCAACCTCTTCCGCCTCGGGCAAAACCGCAACAGAAGCTGCAGATGTATGAACTCGACCCTGACTCTCAGTAACAGGGATCCTCTGCACCCTATGAACTCCACTTTCATACTTCATCCTTCCATAAGCTCCATCACCTCTAATCGCAAAAATCATTTCCTTTACACAACCCGGACTTCCTTCACTTTTACTCATAAGTTCAACCTTAAAACCATTATTTTCCGCATATCGAAAATACATACGACCCAGTTCACTCGCAAAAAGAGCAGCTTCATCCCCACCGGCACCAGCCCTAATCTCAATAATACAATCCTTTGCATTATCCAAATCCTTAGGAATAAGCTCAATTAAAGCCTCTTCATCGTATTTTGATATATCGACCTGCGCCTGATCCAACTGCTCAGCGGCAATTCCCTTCATTTCATCATCATCTCCTTTAAGTATTTCTTCCGCTTCCTCCTTAGCCTGAATAGCTTCACGATATTTTTGAGCCAAATTGGCGGCACTTTCCAAAGATTTGTAGCGACGAGATAATGCTCTGTATTCGTTTTGATCAGCAATAATTTCCGGATCAGCCAACTTCTCCTGAATATTTAAATATTCCCCCTCTAATTTTTCTAATTTATCTAGCATTTTTAACAATAAAAATTCTTTCAATTCCAGCAAGATCAACCTCAATCCCCCAATTTTGATCAAAATACTTATTCAGCAATTCCCTAGCAGCATACCCCTGTGCAAAGCCAAATTCTCCGATCAAATAATTGAAACACAAACCCTTCTCCACGATCTGTTGAAACAATTTATTGTACAATACAAGGCCGTCATGACCTCCAAACAAAGCCTCCTTTGGTTCATATTTTTCAGTATCCGCAGAAATAAATCTATGCTTGGACTCTCCAATATAAGGCAAATTCGCGACAATCAAATCATATCTATGCTTACTATCTATATTTTCCAACAAATCACTCTGAAAAACATGAATATACTCAGATAACCCATGTTGCTCAACATTAATCTTCGCTACTTCACAAGCATCTTCACTTATATCCACAGCATCAATTTGCAACAATCTATCGCCAAGATCAGTAGCAATAGCAACAGAGATATTGCAACTACCTGTACCTAGATCCAAAATCCTCAAATCTCTTGAGCCTTCCATACACTCCAAAGCCTTCTCCACAATAAGTTCAGTCTCCGGCCTTGGGATCAGCACACGCTTATCTACAAAAAAATTTAAACCATAAAACTCCTTTTCTCCCAAGATGTAAGCCAAAGGCTCACCTTCACTAACCCTCTGCAAATACTGCTCAAAAAGACTTTCAAGTTCAACCTCGACATCTTTATCAGCATTAATCATAAGTTTTTCTCGATTAAACCCAAAAGTAAAACTCAACAAAAGCTCGCAATCGAGTAAAGCATTTCTTCGATTGCCAAGAAAATCAGTCCCCTTTTTAAGCAACTGCTTTACCTGCACAAATGTAACTTAATAAAATTTGTTTTTTTCCCTTGCGGCTCTATATTTAGAGCGCATAATTGCAGCCGACCGAACATATCGCTTCTTCGGCTTTTCTACATGAAATTTATTATCACGCACTTGCAGAATCTTACGACTAGCCTGCACTATCT
>JAQBYK010000154.1 GCA_027622635.1 bacterium | reverse complement strand
GTTTTGCCCACTCCTTCATTACGGCTTCCATTAGCTTTTCTGCATAGTCAGGCTCGAACTTTAATCCCTTAACAAACTCTGCAATGGTGCTGTCAAAATCTCCCTTTGAAACCCTAAAATAATGCCCTCGCTTATTACAGTGGTATGCAGGATAGTACTTGCCCATCTTCCCTCGTGAAGCACTACCAAAAAGCGGTTTTTCACACTCTGGGCACATGACTACACGCTTAAACGGAAAATCTTTATTTCGAGCCCCTTTATTAACCAAGTATTCTGGTGGTCTTTCTGCATATAACTTGATCCCATCCTTATCTTCAACGAGTGTGCGCTTGCCCCTATTTGCTTTGTTGTAGGTATCCATCGATACCAAACCTTTAAACTGTCCTTTTATAGCTTGTCCTTGTGTCCAACTCTCAACATTTACTCCTGCATAAATTGGGTTTTGGATAAAGCGCCAGAACTGTTTTACATTTAGGGGATTTCCTCCGACTTTGCCAATGATCTGCTTTTTATCTTGTACATTTCTTCTATTTTTACTGCGCGTCGTAAAACCCATGCCGTTGATCTCTTCGATAATTTCATTATCAGATAAGTTCCCTTGAACTCTCATATCAAACATCTTTTTTATCCACTGTGCTTCCTCTGGGTGTGGTGCTAAAATCACACGCCTACCATGAGGTGTTTCAACCTTTTCATTCATATAGCCATATGGTGCTTGTCTAACTCGATATCCCAATCTCACATAGCGAATTTCTGCACCAATCATGCGAGACATAATGTCTCGCATTTCATCCTTGGCGCGCTCTGCTTCCAAAATCTCAGATTTCTTAGTGGGACTATACACGCTCCAGTTGTACTCTACGCCAAGATGTTCAAGCGTATTTACATCTTTTGCACCTATGATTCCATAAATATCAACGAGGCGAACCCCATACTTGGTAAGTTGCATCTTTAAATGGTCGTATGAATACGAGCCACCTCTGGTGAAACGATCAATTGATTTAATGATAAATAGCTGAATATCGTTTTTGGGGTTTTTGCAGTAATCAATTGCTTCTTGGATTGGCTGTTGTTCTTTTGAGGCAGACTCAATAAATACAAAAAACTTACTTATATGAATGTTGTGTGACTGAGCAAATCGTTCAATTTGTTCTTTTTGTGCCTCAGGTGAATCTCCTTGCAACCCTTGTTTAATAGACGAGATTCTAATTGCTGCAACTGCGTTTTCTTGGACAGGTAAGTTGTTCATCTCTTTGCTACATTTGCTAATTTTGTACCGTACTTATCAATCAATTTATCTATGAGTAAATTTGCTACTATGGTGAGTCGTTCTTCGGTAGAAAGTTCACATACTTTTACTCTGGTTACATCGCTTTTTTTGGCTTCTTTTCTTATCTTTCCTTTGACTTTTTTCATATCAAATTGCTCAACTTAACTATGCGTATAATGATAGTTTATATAAATATATTGATAGTGTCAACAGTAATTTTTCATTTTTTTTATTGATTGATGTTATACTTCAAGTATGGAAAATGCCGATCAAATCAAAGCCAGAGAAGAGATAGGTCGAAAGATCAAGCAGGTTCGGGTAGCAAAAGAGCTCACTCAATCTGAGCTGGCGACACTGGCAGGAATAAACGAAAACTACTTCGCTATGATTGAACGAGGAGAGGTAAATTTTACCTTTGATAAGTTGTTTAAGATCATTAAGGCGTTAAAAGTAAAATCGTCTCAGATTTTGCCGTTTTAAAAAATATTATGAAAACATTTATTGTTAGTCCAAATATCGATACTTTTTTCACAAATGAACAAATAACAGTTTTGCAAAATGCAGGGGATGTTATTTTCCACAAAGAAATTACAAGCTACGACTCTATTCCAGGCCTTTTTGAGGGCTCAGATGAAAGAATACTAGCAATAGATCCAGACTTTAGTGATTGGAAATTACCAAATGAGGTTATAGAGAAAATCCCAAACTTAAAAGCAATAGTTTTACAAACAACTTCATTTAGCTGGGTTGATGTAGATTTTGCTAAAAGCAAAGGTATACCAGTAATGAATCTCAGAGGGTTTTCTAGTATTGCAGTTGCGGAATGGGCAACAATGATGATGCTAAACCTAGCAAGAAAATTACCCGTTGTAATTAAAGATGGGTGGAAACAAAGCTACACTGCGCATAAAGGATTAGAGATGCGTGGCAAAACAGCAGGTATTATTGGTCTTGGAAATATTGGTACAGCAGTTGCTGAAAACTGCCAAGGTCTTGGCATGAAAGTACAGTATTGGTCGAAAAACAGCCGAGAGACAGATTTCAGTATGTAGAGTTGGTTGAACTAATGAAGTCTTCAGATGTTATTTTACCAGTGGTTGCTCAAAATTCAGAAACCCAAGGAATGCTAGCAGATGCAATGCTTAAGAGTATAAAAAAATCAGCTATTTTTGTAAGTGTAATTCACAATGTATATAATCACGATCTTTTGTTAGAGATGATTAAAAATGGTGAGTTATACGGCTATGGTTTTGAAGATCCAAAAGTTCAACTTACTGATTTTGAAGGAAACGTTTGGGCAGGGCCAGAACTAGCCTGGTGCACTGAAGACTCTCTAAGAAAAAATGCAGTTCAATGGGTTGAAGCTATACTCAAAGCAATGAAAAGTGACTACTCAACTCAAG
>JAQBYK010000011.1 GCA_027622635.1 bacterium | reverse complement strand
ATTGCGTACTCGAAAGAAAGTCAAACCCCAACACCGTCCCCACACCGCGCATGCACACTTGGTTTTGACAACATCGCAAAAAGACCGCTAACCTCGATACGTTACGAGATTACATTGCATACTCGAAAGAAAGTCAAACCCCAACACCGTCCCCACGCCGCGCATGCACATTTGGTTTTGACAACACCACAAGAAGACCGCTAACTTCGGGCCGGCCCGAGATTACATTGCATACTCGAAAGAAAGTCAAACCGTCGCTTACGAAAAATCACTCCTCAAACTTATAAGCCATAATAAACAACAAATCCGACAATCGGTTGAGGTATTTAACCATTGGACTGTAAAGTCCACCACCACAAGCAGCAACAGACTCGTTTCCGACCATTCTTCTTTCAACCCTTCGACAAACAGCGCGAGTAACCTGCAATCGAGCTGCAATTTCGCATGTCCCGGGCCTGATGAATTTGTTTAAATCCTTTACCCCCTGCTGTCCTTCAAGAATTCTTCTTTCCAAAAAATCGCTGTCATCATCAGAGATTGCCTTCATACCTTCCGGACACTTCATTTCAAAACCAACCACCGACATCATTCGATAAATATCATCCTGGACGCGGTTTAAAACGGAAATGGCGGGGTCAGCACCAGCACTAGCTTCACCATCACCAACACCACCATATCCACATCTCGCCCATCCAACAAAACTCTGCAATTCATCCAATTCTCCAACCATTTCTATAAATGGCGACGCCTTAGACACCCTTTTACCCCCAAAGAGTCCAGTTTCTCCTCGATCTCCAGTTTTCGTGGTAATTTTCACGCCAGGATTATATAATGCCCCCATGCCAAAACAAAGTAGAAAACCGGCCGGCGACAAAGAGCACAACTCAAGCACCAAATCGTATCCCAACTCAGAACATTCTCATCTCAAAGAACAGGCGGCACTGGCGAAAGAGCTTAAAGAATTTAGCAAAGAGGTTCGCAAACTCAAAAACCTGGATTTCTTACGAGTATTCACAAATCCATGGAAATTCATGCTGTTTTCTTTCCTGAAAGGCTTAATGGTGGGCTTTGGCTCCATATTAGGTGCGTCGGTTTTGGTGGGAGCCTTTGTATTTTTAATCGCCCAGGTCAGTTTTGTCCCTTTCCTCGGGGATTTTGTGGAGGACATTATCGCGCAAATACAAATCGACAAAGTCAAGGATGGCACTCAGCCAGATATTTTTGATCAATATGAAGAAACGAAAAACGGACTGGGAGAAGGAAGCGGAACAACCAAAACACCAACGACACAATAGGCAAAAATCGCTAACCTGATATTCACTTTTTATAAATTATCTTGTAATCTTAAACACAATGCAAAACGATTCAAAAAGACTATTTTTCTGGTTTGTCTCAGCCCTCGTAGTAGTTGGAGGGTTCTTGGCGCTAATTTTCTTAAGCTCTCCGTCGAGTGGTGGCCCAACAGGCACACTGGATCCTGTCACACCCGATGAATGGTGGAGAGGAAACGAAAAGTCAACAATCTACCTTGTAGAATATTCCGATTTCCAGTGTCCGGCATGTGCATCCAGAGAACCTATTGTCGAAGACATAATTCAGGAATTTGGAGAACACATAAAGTTTGTATATCGCCATTTCCCACTAAGAAGCATCCACGCAAATGCACAAGCTGCAGCTGAAGCTGCAGAAGCAGCCGGACTACAGGGCAAATTTTGGGAAATGCATGATTTGATATTCAAAAACCAAACAACCTGGGAAAAACAAACCGGCTCAGAAGCGGCAACAAGCTTTTCCGGATACGCACTTGAGCTCGGTCTGGACATAGACCAATTCTTGGATGACGCTGCATCTAATTCTGTAGAAAAGGCGGTAGACGAAGATTACGATAGCGGCACCAGAGCGGGCGTAAACTCAACCCCAACATTTTTCTTAAACGGAGAAAAAATTAATCCAGGATCTTATGAAGAATTCCGCACACTCATCAGGCAAACCATCGAAGCTGCTGCCTAAAAAGCTAAACTGGTGGCTGATCATAATTAGTTTCATCGGATTTTTAGATACCAGTTATCTGACAATCTCTCATTATACGGGGCTTGATCTTGGCTGCTCCATCACAAAAGGCTGCGAATCGGTTACTACAAGCGCGTACTCTGTAATATATGGCATCCCGCTATCCCTACTTGGGCTGCTTTATTATTTCACAATTCTCTTCCTATCCCTGCTATATTATGACACCAAAAATCGCAAAATCCTTTCATTCATACCACCTCTTACCACGGTCGGATTTTTGTTTTCTCTCTGGTTGGTCTATCTCCAAATCTTCGTAATAGAAGCCATCTGCCAGTACTGCATGTTGTCAGCGATAACTTCAACCATACTATTCATCCTCGGATTATTTGTACTTAAATATAAAAAATCTTTAACCCCATAGTTATGAAAAAACATGAAAAACAAGCTCTTACCTTTCTACGTGTCCTTATCGGGTGGCTAATATTTTATGCTGGTTTGAGCAAAGTTCTTAATCCCGACTGGACCGCGGCAGGATTCTTGAATGGTGCGGAAAACTTTTCAGAAATTTATGGCTGGTTTGCTAAGCCCGGAAATATCGGCTGGGTGGATTTCTTGAACCAATGGGGGCAATTGGCAATTGGACTTGGCTTGATAACAGGCACATTCACACGACTTGCCTCATACGCAGGCATCTTACTTATGGCACTTTACTATTTCCCATCCCTGGACTTCCCTTATATCGGGCATGGAATGATAGTAGACGAACATATTGTCTACATCGGAGTGCTGGTCGTATTGGCGGAATTCAACGCAGGCCAATACTGGGGTCTGGACAAAGGCCTTAAGAAAACCTACAAATTTAAGGGTTGGTGGTTTTAAATCTTCTCCTGAGAACCGCCACCTTCAGATTCACAATCTCCTCCACAGCACCCCCATCCAACCTTAGGGTATTTGTCAGTCATACACATGAAGTAAGCTCCAATCCTAAGTCCATAATTCATAAGTCTTAGCACCCACTTTTCGGCAAACATAGGATATTTCCCTGTAAAAAGCGTCAAGAAGAATCCAAGGAAAATACAAACCGCTGTGATTAATTCAAGCACATAAAATACAACAATGTGAGGGATGAGCATGATATATTTTATCGGAATCAAGGTTAGTAGCGCCATCAACCTTGAGCTCCTTTCCTGGTGCTCAACTTGTAAATCAGCCGGATAATCTCCACTATTTTTTGTGAACGGAGGATATTTAGCACTCATACATACATAGTAGGACATAATTTTCCACTGCCATCTCATCACGCCAACAATAAATTCCTGCATTCCTTTAGGATACTTTCCTGTAAATAAAACCGCAAAAACACCAATAATCATTACTACAGACGCGGCAATCTGCATAAAGAACAAAGCGATCATGTGAGGAATCAGAGCCAGATTTTTAATCCCAACCAGGGTTAAAAATGCCCAAAGACGAGAATTTTGCTCTTCGTGCTTAAAGGATACTTTGGTAGAACAAGACATGAGAGTGAGGGTTAATAATATTTTTCCCACTCATTATCAATAGGATGTCCGGCTCTGTCAAGTTCTGGACTTCTTTGGAAAGTAAAAAACGAAATATACAACAGCAATCAAGATGGGAACTATACTTAGGATTTGCCCCATATCTAAAGGAATATCGCCGGTGTGGCCCTTGAAGTCTTTCCAGTATTCCACAATAAATCTTCCGCTAAAATAAATTAATACATACAAGAATACAAAGAATAGCGGAGCTGCTTTTTTATACTTTCTATAAATCACAAACATTATGAAAAATGTCGCCCAACTGATAAGTGCCGCATAAATCTGTACAGGATGACGAGGAAAATCTTCGCCAAGCCTTCTAAAAATCACACCCCATGAGCCATCGGTTGGATTTCCATACAATTCGGAATTAAAGAAATTACCTATACGAATAAATCCTGCAAGAATTGGGATTCCCAGTACTATTTTGTCTGCGTATTTTGAAAATTTAACCTTATGAACCTTTATCCATATCAAGTAAGCCACCAAAACTCCAATGGCTCCTCCATGACTTGCCAGTCCACCATTCCACACCTTTAGGATCTCAATAGGATGGCTCAAAAAATAACCGGCATTGTAGAAAAAAACATGTCCGAGACGTGCCCCTATAAGCATTCCAAAAAACAGATAAATGGCAACACTATCAAGTTTCTCAACCGGCAGCTTTTCTCGCTTATAAACCGACGCGATATAAAAATAGGTCAACATGAGTCCAATCGCATAGGCAAGCCCATACCAGCGGACCTCAAGTGGCCCGAGACCAAAGGCCACCGGCGAAAAGTTATTTACGAAAATCATAACGAGAGTATAGCAGCCGGAAAAACCACTGTCGAATAAAACAATCTTTTCATCCTGTCAGGGTTTCCGGTACTCAGTTTGTAGTGATAATTTAGAAAGTCTATCCCCGGCCTCTTGCAGCTCTTCCATCGTTGGCATCAGCGCAAATCGCACATAGCCTTCACCCGGATTAATGGTTGTTTTGCCGGCAAAGCTTTCAACAGCGCCGCCAACTGCCTGGTCCATCATGCCTTCCACTGCACCAAAAACAGCGTCTTCCGCCAGGGGTTTCGCTTTCCATTCGCACTCATCACTTATCAAACTTCCGGGAGTTACGACTATCCCAATCTCCGGATCAAGTAGTTTCTTAGCAAACTCAATATCACTCCCGGGCACTTTTTGCCAGATATAGAATGTGGCCTCCGGCCCTTTTACGTCTAACCCAATCGATCTCAAAGTTTCAAGTAACATTTGGCCTTTTCTTTGGTATAAATTTCGCATTTGCTCGGCGTGCTCGTCGTCATTTAATGCGAGAATTGCCGATTCCTGGATGATGCTCGGAGTCCCGGAATCAATATTCGTTTTTAACGCTTTATAGATTTCGAGAATCTCCGGATCACCTGCTACAAATCCGGCGCGATAACCGGTCATATTATTCCTCTTAGATAGAGAATAAAAAACAACGATGCCCTCTTTCGCCACCTCCAAAATCGACATTGGTTTCTTCCCAAAATATATATCGATATAACATCCCTCATCCGCCGCCACGACAATGTCATGACTTCGCGCCCATTTGATCAAGCCTTCATAATATTCCCGATCCGCGACTGCACCGGTAGGAGAATTTGGATAATTAATCCAGATAATTTTCGCTCGCTCACATATTTCCTCGGGTATTGCCATGTAATCGACCAGGAAAGCATTTTCCTCAAGTAGTGGCACATAATAAGGCTCACCTTCGGCAAAAATAGTACCGGTTTTGTATGGAGGATAACCGGGAGAAGGGCATATAACAATGTCTCCTGGATTGATGAACGCCTCCGGAAAGTTAAAAATCGCCTCCTTACTCCCAATGTTTGAGCAAATTTCAGTATCGGGATCAAGCGTCACGTCAAAACGCCGTTTCATATAAGAAGCGGCAGCTTCGCGCAATTCAGCACTTCCAACATAGGAAGGATAGCCGGTTAAAGCATGTTTACGCCCCGCAGCTTCAAGCCCTTCAAGTATAAAATCCGGTGTAGGCTCACTCGGATCCCCTACTCCAAAGTCAATTGGGTAAACCGCTTTACCCTGACTCGCCAAATCCTTTAAAGCAGCCACTTTTTTATTGATCTCAGCAAAAGCATAATTTGGTATGCGACTTAATCTGTCCGATGGGGTGATCTTCATAGCTTCACAGTCTTATATAAATCTTCAATCGTTTCAGCTCTCCTAATCTGCCTGATCTCGCCATTGTCCGCAATTAAATATTCGGCGTGTCGCGGTTTGCCATTGTAGTTGTGGCCCATGGAAAAAGCGTGTCCTCCGGAGTTATGAATTAGCACTATGTCTCCTACTTCACACTTGGGTAATTGGCGATTCTTCGCAAATTGATCATTGTTTTCGCAGATTGAACCGACAATGGAAACAGTTTCATTTTCCCCGGGGATTTTTTTCAAGACCGAAACGTAATGGTATGCGCCATAAATCGACGGCCGCGGCATGTCATTTGCCGAAGCATCAATCCCAACAAATTTTTTATAACTATCTTTGATTACAACCACAAGGCCCACAAGCCAGCCGGCATCCGCAGCGATTATACGGCCGGGCTCAGCCATTAAACGGGGTTCTTTTAAGTCATATTTCTTGCATTGCTCATCAAAAACCACTCGCACACTCTGTGCCAGCTCTTCCATGTCCAGGCTATTTTCTTCCGGTCTGTAAGGCACTCCAAATCCCCCACCAATATTCATAATTTCAATTTCAATCCCCGTCTCTTTTTTCACTTCAGCAACAATGTTAAACAATTTCTCAACAATCAGCGCAAAATAATCCTTTTCATCGATGGGAACATTGCTCCCTGTCATCATGTGAATTCCAAATTTTTTCACACCCATTTCTTTAGCTTTTTTATAAGCAGAAACCGCTTTCTCAAAGGGGACTCCATACTTTGCATCCGGTCCGGCGAAAACATTATTCTCCATTGTTGCGTTCCCAACGCCGGGATTTATTCTAAAAGACAAAGTTTCCGGCACACCGATTTCCTCCAGGGCTTCAAGATTTGTGATGTCATCCAGGTTAAGAATGAAGTCGCGATCTTTAGCGTAAGCAAGGGTCTTAGCGGTTGTATAGTTTCCCGTATACATTCCGCCAACTCCAAGTTTTTCACATAGCCAAACTTCCGCCTCGCTTGAAGCGTCCATAGCGAACCCTTCATCAATAATAATTTTGAGAATCTCGGGATTTGGATTAGCTTTCACGGCAAATAAAGGCCAAAAATCATCAAAGTATTTATCAAAGGCATTTTTAAATCTTCGACAATTTTCCCTCAACCGTTTTTCCTCATACAAAAAGAATGGCGTCTCATAAGCCGAAACAGCTTTCTCAACACTCTTTCTCGGATAGTAAATTACATCTTTATTCATAGAATTGGTCAAGATAAGCCATAGTGTTCCATCATTTCATCCAGAATCATGATCGCTTTTTCACTGGGTTCGACCATCGGCAAACGGTAGGAAAGCTCGCAAAGTCCCATTTTCGCCACACAATACTTAACGGGGATTGGATTTGTTTCGCAAAATAGTTCATCAAACATTCTGGCGTATTCCTCTCCGAGTTTCTCGGCTTCTTCCCAGTTTCCTTCAAGCGCATATTGCACCATTTCACTGACTTTATCAGGAACAACATTTGAAGAAACGGAGATAACACCATCTCCACCGGCGCGAATCAAGTCCAGGGTAATTACGTCATCCCCGGAAAGAACAGCGAAATCATCCGGTCTTCGAGCTAGCACATCCTTCATTTGTTCTATATCTCCACTGGCTTCTTTAACTCCAACAATCATGTGGTGCTCGGCAATATCCATCAGGGTGTCGGTATCTATGTTGATCCCGGTGCGACCCTTGATGTTGTAGACGATGACCGGTAATCCAACACTGGCAATGGCTTTGTAATGCCTGCGAAGACCCTCGGGGGTAGGCTTGTTGTAGTAAGGAGCCACGACCAAACAACAGTCCGCACCGGCATCTTTAGCGGCTTCCGTATATTTGATGGCATCCATCGTGGAGTTAGAACCTGTGCCTGCCATAACCATTGCGCTTCTGCCGAATTCCTCGTTAGATTTTTTTACCTCGTCAATTGTCACCTCAAAAATCCGTTTATCTTCCTCATAAGTAGTGGTTGGTGACTCCCCCGTAGTGCCCACAGGCACAACTCCTGTCACGCCATTTTCCACCTGCCTTCGGACTATTTTTCTCAGGCTTATTTCGTCAACTGAGCTGTCTTCATTGAACGGCGTAATGATTGCCGTCCACGTTCCTGCATATTTTGTTCTAGCCATATTAGATTTGTTATTGAGACAATTTGATTCTCCCCCGGGGGAAGTCAGCTAGTCAATCTCTTCGACGTCGAAAGTCACCACTTTTTTACTCTTGCTTAAGCCATTTCATCCTTTAGGAAATCTTCCATTTCAAAAAAACCTTTCTTGCCTTTCAGCCACTCGGCCGCCTTTACGGCACCAAGTGCATATCCATCTCTGCTGCGGGCTTCATGGGTAATAGTAATTTTATCGGCCGCAGAGTCAAAGCCGATAGTATGAGCAAAATTTACCGGTCCGCCACGCACAGAGGAAAAATGGATCTCTCCGTGTTCACGGCGACGATTTAATTTTTCGTCAATCACCGCAGTTTTTCTTTCCAATCTATCCACCAAAATTTTCGATAAAGTTTTAGCGGTTCCGGATGGAGAGTCGGCCTTATTATGATGATGAATCTCATGGCCCCAGACATCATATTCATCAAAGCCATTCATCAATTTCGCAGCTTCATCGATAATCTTAAAATACAAATTCACTCCGATAGAAAAGTTAGATGACCACAGAAATCCGACCGCAGCTTGGATTTCCTTACCCCCATGTTCCACCAATTTCCGAACTTCCTCAATCTTGTCATACCAGCCGGTAGTACCAACAACGATATTTACGCCGGCATCACTACAAGCCCGGACATTACTCAAAACACCATCGGCAAGGGAAAAATCTATTGCCACATCAGCGGTGGCAAGATCGCCATTCTCAACAGCTGTACCCTCACCATCAACTCCGGGATCAATCACCGCGACAATTTCATGCCCTCTTTCTTCGGCAATCCGGCGCACAACTTTCCCCATTCCTCCATATCCAAAAAGTGCTATTTTCATATCAAAAATTTATTAGTTAATTCGCCTTTTATATCAACACTTGAAGCTGATTGTATTCCTACAGCCCCACGATCCACTCCAGCCTCGCGTTTTTCAACAAAAAGTTCGGCTATCTTAACCGCATTTAGCGCAGCACCACGAAGCAATTGATCACCTGACACGAAAAATTCCAGGCCGTGATCACCAAAAACAAGATTACGGCGTATACGACCAACTTCAACATCAAATTTTCCGGTGGCATTCATTGGCATAGGATAAACATTGGATTCGGGTAAATCCACCAACTCAACACCATCCGCGTTAGCCAAACCCTCCCTAGCCAGAGCGGGCGAAACGGGTTTCACCGTCTCAATAACAATGGACTCACTATGCGCTCGCAAAGTCGGTATGCGTACAGAGGTACAGGAAAGCGCCAAATCGGGTTCGCCAAAAATTTTCCTGGTTTCCCATGTCACTTTCATCTCTTCTTTTGTATATCCATTCTCTTCAAAACTGTCGATATGAGGAATGATATTGAAAGCTATTTGATGGGCAAAAGCCTGAGGTATAACGTCACAATCGCCCACTTTTGAAAAGTCACCATCACATTTTTCAAGGACCTCGCCAGTCTGGTCGATCAACTCCTGCATACCTTTCGCGCCTGCTCCGGAGGTTGCCTGATAGGTCGAAACAATCACCCGTTTCAAGCCAAATTCCAGGTGTAGAGGCCAGAGGGCCATTGCAGCGATTGCTGTAGTACAATTTGGATTTGCGATAACGCCGTTGTGTTTCAAAGCAGTCGCCCCATTAATCTCAGGGATCACAAGCGGCACACCGTCTTCGCGTCTAAAAGCGGAAGAATTATCTATCATCAGGCAATTTGCTGCAACAACGCGATCACGCCATTCTCGGCTAATATCGCTTCCCGCTGAAAAAAGAGCGATGTCGCATTCCCGGAAAAGATCATCGCTTATGAGTTCAATCTCAATTTCGCCAAAAGGCGTATTTATGACACGACCTTTAGACCTTTCAGACCCTACGAGTCTAAGCTTGGTTAATGGGAAGTTTAATTCTGATAAGCATCTGATCATTTCCTGCCCTACTGCGCCGGTGGCGCCGACAATTACTATATTCATAATTTTGGGGTTAATGAGTTTGCTATTCTTCGACCGGTTTGTCCGTGCGGACGATTGATGCTGGCATCTCCGGGTTTGTCAATCGGGCTTTCATTTTGGTCCCGAAAGAATGTATCAAACACCTTTTTCACAACATCCTGCGCCTGGTTTTCCTCCACCAAAAAGGTGATATTCCTCTTAGATGCGCCCTGTGAAACCATACTAACATTATGATCTGCAAGTGACGAGAACAAACGTCCAAGAACATCGGTACTGGAACGAATACCGCCACCAACTAAACATACAATCGCCATGCCGGTTTGTACTTCGACACTCGCAAATTTCTCAAGCTCAGGTACAACTTTGGCCGCCGAGCCATTGTCTACAGTCAAAGATACGCTTACTTCCGAGGTTGACACTACATCTACAGCGATCTCATTTCTCGCAAAGACTTCAAATAATTTTGCCAAAAACCCGCGAGCCTCAAGCATTCCTGCGGAACAAACATTGATAATACTAATCCCTTTTCTGTATGTCGCGGATTTGAGAGAATTTTCTTCCTCATTGGTAATCAATGTGCCTGTCGCCTCCGGATTAAAAGTATTCAGAATGCGGACAGGAATGTTTTTTTCAATCGCCGGTTTTATGGTTTTAGGATGAAGGACTTTTGCCCCAAAATATGCCAACTCTCCGGCCTCCTGAAAAGAAAGCTGAGGAAGGACATGCGCGTCTGGCACAAGTCGAGGGTCTGCGTTATAGATGCCGTCAACATCGGTCCAGATTTGAAGCTCTTTTGCGTTGAGGGCAGACGCCAAGATTGCGCCGGTATAGTCGCTACCTCCACGACCAAGAGTGATGTAGTGGCCGTTTTCAGCCTGGGCTACAAAGCCTGTCACTATGGGAATAATTCCGTCACCTAACAATGCACCAAGCTTGTCCACCACCGCGCTATCGGTTTTATCAAAATCCACATTCCCCTCTCCGAAATTATTATCGGTAAAGACAAGGTTGTAGGCATCAATTGCTTCGGATTTAAGACCACGTTTTCTCAGAAGCGCCGCAAGAATTGTGCTGCTTATGCGTTCCCCAAAAGTAAGCACGCGATCTAAAGCGCTATCGGATAGCTCCATAATCATGCTAATCCCCTGGACAACCTTTTTGAGGTTATCAAACTGCTGCGCCCCGTGAGCTCCGGAGCAAAGCTCTTCGACAATCTTTTCATGTTTATCCACCAATTCTTCGAAAATCGACTCCCAATCCCCACCCTCATAAGCAGTTTTCGCCAGCTTGATCAGTTGGTCTGTAGTGCCGGAAGTCGCAGAGACTACCACTACACAAGGCCCAACATTTTCAACAATATCAGCCACCTGTGAGATACTCTGGGCATTGCCCATCGATGTTCCTCCAAATTTTAGTATCATGATGTTGTAAGGTTATTTAATAAAAAAATCCGCCATTTTGGCGGATAAAGTTCTTAAAAATCAACATAAAAGAACTAACTCCGCCAGGAGCAAGGTTTCTTTATCTTCTTAGTTGTTCTTGAGAAATCCATATGCATATTGATTACAGCACCGAGCTTAACAGCCTAATAGCCCCTTTGTCAAGCGCAAAAAAACCGCCCTTTTTTATACAAGGGCGGTCTCACAAACTCTAATCTAATTGATCGTTTTTACAAGGTCTTTAATACTTGATATATAGCAACGGCAACTTCATATCTGGTCATTTTGTCTCCAGGTTTTAGTTTACTTTTTCCTTCACCCGGGAAAAATTCGTATTTCTGTGCCGCACCTGCATATTTTGCAAACCATTCCTTCGAATCAACATCGGTATAATCATAATCTAGTTCCTCCTCCAGCTCAAAGTTAACAGTGATCATCTTAATTGCCTCAGCTCTGATTATTGTTTTTGCAGGACCAAAACTTCCATCAGGGTAGCCACCAATAACCTTTGCACTGGCAGCTTTAGCCACAAATGGTACATACCATTCTCCGGCTTTAACATCCCAGAATCCGGCATTATCACTAACCGAAGGGATTTCACTTGTCTTATATCTGGCCAACATTAAGAATTTTGCCATTTCCGCTCTAAGTACAGCATTGTCACCCTTAAATTGACCGTCGGGATATCCACCGATTATGCCTGCGTTATATAGAGCAGCAGCAGCAGTTCCTTCAATACTTGAAGAGCTGGTATCAGGGAATGGATTAGTTGAAGCAGTAATTACAACATCTTCAAATCCGGCAATCGGCTCAACAGTTGAAGTGGTTGTTGTAGCCTCGTCTTCATCTTCATCTTCATCGTCATCGTCGTCGTCAACATCCTCATCCTCCTCATCCTCCTCATCCTCCTCATCCTCACTTTCAACAGTAGAAGAGTCATCATCTTCGGCAGTGCTTGTCGTAGTCGTTGTGCTAGCGGTGGTTGCCGCCCCTACTACAACTTTGCCTGTCATTCCAGGATGCGGACCACAATGATATTCATATGTTCCAGCAGTGTTAAAAGTGTAAGTGTAAGTTCCATTCTTGCTCAATAAGGAGCTATTGGTAAATGTGCCATTGTCGCTCACCACAGAGTGCTGAGTTGTGTCTTTATTTGTCCAGGTAACACTATCACCAACATTTATTGTTATGGTTTTGTCCACAAATGCAAATCCTTCAATATTTGTAGCTACAGTTTTGGCCTGGGTGTCAGTAGTTGTGTCAGTAGTAGTCTCAGTAGTAGTGTCTGCTGTTGTTGTATCAGTTGTGGTTTCAGTAGTAGTGTCTGCTGTTGTTGTATCAGTTGTAGTTTCAGTAGTAGTGTCTGCTGTTGTAGTGTCTGCTGTTGTAGTGTCAGCGGTAGTTTCAGTAGTTGTAGCCTTTACACAACTATTAAAATCGATGTAAGCGGCATTGCTATAAGATGTAGCAAATACGCCATATCTACTGTAGATGTAAGATCCGGCTGAGTCCTTACACTTACGTGTAGATGTATTACAGGTACTTCCATCCGGGAATGTATATGTATTATCGCTATAAGAAACAGTATCATCTGTGTAACCTGTCTTTGTTATAGGATAGGTACAACCATCCTCTGCGGTCTTACCCTTCAAATAATCAATATCTTTACCGGAAACATAACCCAATATCTTGTATGAACTACCTGACTTGTATTTACATTGAGAACCGGTATCCAGTGGTTCATATGGGAACGTACTTTTAGAAATACGAGTACCACCTTCAAACTCAAAAGTGTAGGCATCTTGGTAACAATCATATCCGTCAGCATCGTCAAGACACCAATAGTAGACTTTAGAATTTGATGAACCGGATTCTGGATAATCACAACGATCATCTTTACAGAAGGCCCAATCACTAGTTCCACCATCGGAATAGACCGGTTCAATATCTATATAACAACCCTCGCCGTATTCAATTCGGTCATTAGTCATGTAATAAACATCGGTACTTGCGGCAACCATTCTTGAATTGGTTGAAGATGTTTTGAGATCATCGCCACCTGGCGTTCCACCTATTGCAAACGCTCCCACCAAGAGGGCTGCCAACACACCACCAAGAAGTTTTTTTTGTTTTGCCATTTTTATTTTTGTTAAGATTTAGGCTCATATGTATTATAACACAATCCATCCATCAAGTCAACACACAAACATTTAGGACACCATAAAATCCCCGGGGATTTTGAGAAGAAACTTTATCAAAAAAAGCCCCCCGCCCACCAGCGGGGGAACTTTTCTTATTTAGACTCTAAGGCCCAAGCTATCTCATAAAACTGTATTACTGTAGCTCGGGATTTACAGATTCAGAAATTGCGCCCGGTCCTACGTTGTCCAATTCATTTAAGAATTGATCAGCAAGTGTAGTAACCTTGAATCCTTGAGCACGATTAAATTCACCATACGGATCCCATGATCCATCACCCTGGCCTGTCATCAAGCCCATCTTGAATGCTTTATCGATTTCTTCAGCATAAGGATGGTCGCAGCCTACGTCCGGAGTCTCTTCGTCAAGTACACAGGCACCAAAGTCTATGTCATCAAAATCAGGATGTGTAGCTTCCATGTTCCTTACAGTAAGGTATGCGATTTCATCACGTTCAGCAACAGCATAGTAGTCAAAATCATCTACTTCATCTTTAGGAATAGTACCGTTCTCAATGAGAGATCCGACATGACCTTCAGCCCATGTTGGCATAGAGACACCAGAAGGGACTGCAGTGGCATTTTCTTCACCGTCATTGGTCATTCTATTCAAGATTGTACCAACTTCTACAATCATAAACGGAGCACTGGGGTCAAGCTCACCAGCACCGGTTCCGGTTACAAGAGCCGATCTGTCTTCAAGTGCGGCAGTAGCTGCAAGTGCTGGCTCTTCATACCATTCGCCGGAAATTTCGCGTATGTCTGCTAGATCGGGAATGAATCCATCATCAACCAGACGATCATGCTCTTCAGGGTCATTTAGAATGTCTTCAATCTCTTCAAAGAACGCCTCAGTCTTATCTACCAAAGCATCTTCTTTTCCTTCTTTTGCGACAGTATTTCCATCAGCATCGGTTTCAGTAAGAGCTGTTAAAGCAGTTTCGAATTTGCGAGTTGCAGATTGAATTTCAGTAGAAGCTGCTGTAGAAACAAGATCTGTCAATACCCTTTCAGTAACACCTTCAGCATTTGGAACTTCAGCTAGAACATCACCTGGCAATAGAGCAAGACTCTCGTTCAATGGCGTAAGGATATCCTCATGCACCTGTTCAACTTTTTGAATATGCTCTTCCGGATAGTATTGAACACGTTCACTCATTTTAGCGGATACTGCGGCATTAAGGTTTCCGGACTTAGTTTCACCAAAGGCTACCTTAAATGACTCGACAGCAGTGGAAACTGCATCATTTACGGCAGCAAGAACTGCGTTTTCGATCATACGACTTGATACATCCATGAATTTGGCAATTGTTGTCTCTACCATAACCTCAAGGTTCTCCTGGAATGCAGCTAATTTCTTAGCAATCAAAGCATCGATTTGTGCTTCAAAGTCATCCATGTCTCCATAAAGATCTCTCTGAGATGTCATCCAGTCGTCATCATAACCAAGCTGACGTGCCAAGAAGTCATCTTCATCGTAGAAACTAGGTTCAAAATCAGGGTCATCACCAAATGCTTCTCTTTCAAACCTTTCCATTTCCTTTAATGTTTTTCGACATTCTTTCTTTGCCTCTTTACCCTCCAGTGTATCTACTTTAAGCAGAGTGGTTTCAACCATATCAAGAGCATCTTCCGCAAGAGCTGTTGTTTTAGCTGTTTTTGCAGGAGCACCCGGCATGTCATCACCACCTTCAAGCCACATTGAAATATCGGAAGCAATGTAGTTCAACTCTTCACAGGCATTCATTTGATCTTTGTGTTGAAAACAAGCCTGGTCAGCCTTACCCATCTCTTTCCATAGTGAGTCCAGTGGGCCTTGTCCAAATCCACCTGGCTTTTGGTTCTTCATCTTTTCAAGAATACTGGAAGGGTCTTCAATTAAGGCATCAACCTTTACTTTTAGAGCTGTTGATTCTGCAGTTTCACACAGACCATAAACTCTTGATTGCATGTCCTCCAATTCTTGAAGAATCCAGACACTCTCTCTACACATATGTAGAGATTCAAAAATCCTTCTTGTGTCATCAGGTCCAAGTTGAGCAAAGGCACCTGGCCCAAGATCAACAATTTCTTGTGCACTTTGAACACCTTTACAATAAGCATAACCGGTATCAATGTTTACCTGGTCAATTTCAAATTGTAATTGTTCAACTGCATCAGTTGCCTGAAAGCCATAGTCGCTTTTTGAGTCAAATTTGTTATTTTTGATCTTTTGGAAGAAATCATCATCCTCAGAACCTATACCGGCTTTACACTCAAGTGTTCCACGACCTATTGTGGAACAATAGTCCAGTGCTTCGCCACCTTCTTCTCTGGCATTGTATAAATCATGCCAGTTTGGAGTGTTAGTCGCAGTAGCAGGCCCAAATAAGCCTTTCTGGCCCATTGGAGGCATGGGCATAAAACCTCCATCCTTAGGGAAACAGTCTCCCTTGCCGGCAGATCCCCAAGCATATTGGTCCCATCTATTACCACTGGCTTCACAACCTGTTTGAGAATTCCATCCATCGTGGTGATTACCATAACAGTATGGATCTGCATTTGCAGTTTCAGTTGCAGAACATTGTGATCGGTAGTCTTCAAAATCTTCAGCGGCATATCCAGAATCACCTTCTGAACGACATTCCTGTCTCCAGTCATCCCACCACATTCCCTGTCCACAATCTACATAGTTGGGCTGGTAGTTGCCATAAGGCATCGCATCGGTATTGGTAGGATCGTATCTGTCGTCGCCTTCACAGCCAGTGCTGTTACAGTAAGGGGCGGCACCGTCTGGCTGATTAGACGGTTGACACCAACCGGCGCTACCGTTTGTGCCGGCTTGCCATGTTCCGCCATCCGTCTGACAGTCGGCCTGGGTATAGGTATTTGCGCCGGTGTTAGGGTACATATTCATTCCCTCACACATATTAGTTGTAGAATTCCAAGTGCCATCCGCTTTACCATCTCCATTGTTGTCCTTAATACACTCTGCCTGCATTTGAGCAGGGGTCATTGTGGAAGTGTTGGTAGCACCGGGAGTACCAGCTGTAGTTTCAGCCGTAGCATAACATGAACCATTGGCCCACTTGAAAGGAGTAGCTGCAGGACATGTAGGTGTGTCACCAGGTGTAGTTTCAGCCGTAGCATAACATGAACCATTGGCCCACTTGAAAGGAGTAGCTGCTGGACATGTATCGGTTGCGCCAGCAGGGGCAGGATCAACCACGGGAGCATTACAAGATGAAGATGACACATTCCAAACATTTGGGCTAACACAGTTTTGCTCAGCCGTACATGCTTGACCTGAAGGAATTATAGCTCCGTTCGGACATGTGATGTCTGCACCGGCATTTGCATTTGGGTCTGGTTGGGCCCCGGCCGGGAAACAATCACCATTTTCCCATTTATATTCGGGGGCCACACAAGCTGCTCCAGTGTGATCTTCAGCACCCGTACAGCCTGCATCTGAAGCCCAGTTTGGGCCATAACAGATCGCATTGGTCGATAGCTGTGAGCTATCCAGTTGACCGCCTACCGCAACGGCAAAAACCAAGGCCGCCGCCAGTACGCCACCAACTAATTGATTGTTTTTGTTTCTTTTTGACATTTTTGTTTTTGTTTTAAAGGATAAAAAGAAAACTCTTATATATAAAAAGATGTTTATTTTAAGACATGATTATTAGGGTTAATTTGTAAGTGCACGAATACATCATACAACAATATTGACACAAAGTCAACACCCCGTATAACTCAAATCATAGTTTTCCATAGCTTCCCAAAATCAATCTTTCCGCCTCCTCA
>JAQBYK010000153.1 GCA_027622635.1 bacterium | reverse complement strand
CGAATTAATTCCAAGACGACTCCCACGATGATTATAATACCCGCACCTGAGATAAGAAGTGGAACTGATCCTGCTCCCGCACTACTGAATATGTACTGAAGAATTAGTGGTGAAATTGCTATTAGTCCTAAGAAAGTGGCACCAAATAGTGTGAGTCTGCTTGAAATATCTCCAAGGTACTCTGAGGTTTGTTTCCCGGGTCTGATACCTGGAATGTATCCTCCTCGTTTTTGAATATTTTCCGCTACCTGTTCCGGATTGAAAGTGATTGATACATAGAAAAATGTGAATGCTACTACGAGTAGGAAATAAACCACCAAGTAGAGTGTTGTATTTGGTTGGAACAATGTATTTAATGTTTCACCTAAGTCTCTTAGCCAAGGTGAGCTGGCATTTATGAAGAATTGACCAAGTATTGCAGGGAAACTCACCAGAGCTACCGCAAAGATTATTGGAATCATTCCTGCCTGATTGATTCTAATTGGTAGGAAAGCTTGATCACTTTTGGAACGAATACCCCTGCCGGCATATGTTATAGGTACTCTTCTTACAGCTTCATTTACAAGAATAACCACTGTGAAGAGAATGATTGTAATTAATGTCATCACGACAAATGGCATTATCTTGCTATCATCTTCACTGGCAAGAAAAAGTCCTTGTCCGAGGAAGGTTGGTATTTGAGAAATAATACTTGTGAAAATCAAAAGGGATATCCCGTTCCCAATTCCTTTTTCAGTAATTTGTTCACCCAACCATACTAAAAGGATGGTTCCTGCGGAAATGGTCAGCATTATAGGTAGGACTATTGCCGGATCGCCAACGTCAGTGACGATTGGTATATTTGATTGTGAGTTTAACAAAATAATCATTCCGTATGATTGAAGGAATGCCAGGGGAAGTGTGAGCCACCTTGTGTATGAATTAATTTTTCTTCTACCCGACTCACCTTCTTTTGAAAGATTTTCCAACTTAGGTACAACTACTGTCAAAAGTTGAAGTATGATTGAGGCATTGATATATGGGGAAATTCCCATCAAAACAATAGAGAAATTTTCTGTGCTACCTCCGGTTAAGAGACTGAAAACTTCTAATAATTCATTTCTGGATGAAACAGCTCTAAGGCTTTCTAGATTTGCTCCCGGTACTGTGATATGAGCAATTAATCTATAAAAGACCAATAATGCCAGTGTGAAAAGGATTTTGTTTCTTAGATCCTTGGAGTTCCAGATTTGAGTTAAATATTTTAACATTTTTCGATATTATTCTGAGGCTTTTTCTTTCTTTGAGGTTTGGGCTTGGTGGAATTCGACCTTTCCCTTTTTTGCTTCTACCGCTGCGATTGCGGCTTTGGATGCCTTGTCTACAACTATTGTAAGTGTTTTTTCCAAGACACCTTTGCTTGCAAGTAGTTTAACAGGTTTATTTCTTTTTGAAATAAGGTTTTTTGCATGTAGTGCTTCCGCGTCTACCTTATTTTTAGAATCAAAAATATTTAAATCACCAACATTAACGATTTGATAATCGATCTGGTTTGGATTTCTGAATCCTTTAAGTTTTGGCATTCTTCTGAGGTATGGAGTTTGTCCTCCCTCAAAACCGGGTCTTCTTCTTCCTCCACTTCTTTTAGTTTGTCCTCCGGTTCCTTTACAGGCGTAAGTACCATGTCCGGATCCATTTCCACGGCCAACTCTTTTTCTGCTTTTTTTAGGAATTTTTCCTGATAATTCTGTAAGTGTCATGATTTAAATTAGGTTGTAGGTTGTACTTCTTTTGGCGCTTTAGCTTTTGACTCTGCTGTCTTTGGTTCTTTTGGTGCTTTAGCTTCAGGTTCTTTTGTTTCCGGTGTTTTGGCTTTTGCCTCAGCTTTTTTCTTTGCTTTCTTTAACATTGCAGGATTTGGAACAAGTCTTTTTAGTGCTTCGAAAGTAGCTTTTGTGCAATTTACCTTGTTGGTTGTGCCATAAGATTTGCTAAGAATATCTTTTATACCTGCCAATTCCAGTACTTTACGAATTGTTCCTCCGGCTATAAGACCTGTACCAGGTACGGCCGGAAGAAGAAGGATCTTGGCAGCTTTGTATTTTATCTTTATCTGGTGGGGGATAGTATTCTCGTCTAAATTAACCTGAACAAGGTCCCTTTTAGCTTTTGCTATTCCCTTTTGTATAGCACCTGTAACTTCTTGAGATTTCCCAATACCTATTCCTACTTTTCCTTTTTTGTTTCCAATTGCCACTGTTGCGCGGAAGCGTAGTTTTCTACCACCTTTTACAACTCTTGTTACACGGTCTATCTGAATTACTTGTTCATCAAATTCTTTTGGCTCTCTCTTTACAAATGTTTTTCTTCTGTCGTTAGGTTTTTTCATAATGCTTTAACTGTTACAGTGTTAATCCACCTTCGCGGGCGCCCTCAGCAACTGCTTTTACGCGGCCGTGATATTTGTAGCCATTTCTATCGAAGACTACTTTAATAATTTTCTTTTCTTTTGCTAATTTAGCGATTTCCTCTCCTACAATTTTAGCTTTTTCAACCTTTGTTCCTTTTGCTTTGCTCTTAAGGTCACTAGAGGAGACCAAAACTTTTCCGTCTTCGTCATTGATTAATTGAGCATATGTGTTTGACAAACTTCTAAATACAACAAGTCTGGGTCTATCTTTAACACCTTTGATCTTGCTTCTAATCTTATTGT
>JAQBYK010000152.1 GCA_027622635.1 bacterium | reverse complement strand
TTACCAAAAGGTGGCTCACGCGAGATAACTGGAGCTATGTTGAAATTCGACATGGCAAATGGTTTTCCTGTCCTAACGGAACGAGACTTAAGAAAAGCCTTCCGTGGAGCAATAGGAGAGATCGTCGCCTTTATCAATGGTGCGACCACCCTTGAGGAGCTCGAGAAATTCGGCTGTCCTCGAATGTGGTGGGAAAAATGGGTATCTAAGGAAAAGTGTGAACTCTTTGGATTAAAAGAGCACGATCTTGGTCGTGGATCATACGGGGGATCACTCGGAAAATTCCATACCAGAGATGGTCGTGAATTTGATCAAGTCCAAGCCGTTCAATCACAGATAAGAAAGATGCCATTCTTAAGGACACACGTCCTCTCAACATGGAATCCACCATACTCAATGGGAGATCCAGATCAGGGTTGTCCTCGTGAAGTTGTTGTTGCCCCATGTCATGGTAACTTTGTACATTTCACTCTGTTCGATGCAGACAAGGAAATTCAGATGACTCATGTTCAAAGGTCAGCTGACGTTCCTGTCGGACTTCAGTTCAACATCATCGAATGGGCAGCGCTTGGTATGATGTTGGCGCATATCTTGGGTTATAAATTCACTCACTACACCCACTTCATATCAAACCCACACTACTACGGAGTACAAAATGAAGCGGTCGAAGAACTACTCTCAAGAGAGCCTAGGCGGTTTCCAACAGTAACATTAAGGCCAAACAGAAAAGTGGAGCGTCTGCAAGACTTCAGACCAGAAGACTTTATTCTGGAAGATGACTACGACCCACATCCCTGGTTAGGAATTCCAACACCGATATAGAAATTACAAGTCACATCCATGGGGGTGTGACTTTTTTATGGGAACTATATACAGGAGCAAATATCAAAAGTAGTATGGAAAACAATAAGAGAAAAGATAGTTTGGATTGCTGTAACAGCCCTTTTCTTATTACTCTGGGATTTTTTGAGAGAGTTACTTGGTAATTTATTATCTAAACTATGGTAACATTGTATATAGTTCCCTTAAAATTATGCTTCAAAAGATTTATAAACTAAAAGGTCATAAAAAATGATGCGTAAAACAAAAAAGATTTTCACAATTATTTTTTTAATGTTTCTAATAATTTTACTTTTAGGATTTCTAAAAAATTTAAAACAGGATAGTCCTCCAACTCAAGGTTCTGAAATGTTATTAAGAGGAAACCATGAAATAACTCTTTCTCACGAAGGATTAGAGAGAAGATACCTTGTTCATATTCCTCAAAATTATGATGGTGAAAAAACATCTTTGGTTCTTGTATTACATGGGGGGGCTAGTAACGCAGAAGAAATAAAAGAAAGATCAGAATATGATTCTATTTCAAATAGGGAAAATTTTATAGTAGTATATCCTGAAGCAACAGGAAAGACAACATTCGGAAAATTGGCTGGCGCATGGAATGTGGGATATAGGGGTGGCGGACAAGGATATGAAAATAATATTGATGATGTAGGATACATAAAAAAGGTAATAGAAGATATAAGTAAAAAAACAAATATAGATGAGAAAAAAATTTATGCAACTGGAATTTCAATGGGTGGAATGATGTCTTATCAATTAGCCTGTAAACTTTCAAATACAATTTCGGCAATAGCGCCCATAGGTGCAAGTCTAACAACAGAGAGTTGCAATCCTTCAGATACAGTCTCAGTTTTACATTTCCATGGAACAAAAGATAAATTTATTCCATATAACGGAGGAGACAGCGACGATTCATTACCTAAGTTTCTAGTTATAGGAAGAGACTATCTTTCAGCAGAAGAATCGGTTCAAACTTTCAAAGACTTAAATAATTGTGAAGAGACGGCAAAAATTTCTCTCCAAAAAAATGATGTAACTTGTGAAACTTATTCTTCTTGTGATAATAATGAAGAAGTTACGCTTTGCACTATTCAGGAAGGAGGCCATACTTGGCCAGGTTCAGAACCGGCATTAGAAGCTATTTTAGGAAAAACAACAGAAACAATTTCAGCAACTGAAATATCTTGGGATTTCTTTGAAAGACACTAATTAACCACAACAAATCTTAAATAATCGAAATTCTTTAATTGTCAATGGAAGATTTAGGACTTAAACCAAAAAAAGTCGTAAAAAAACTTAGATATGATAATGTCATTTGTATGAAAACAAAAGATAGTTCCTTATTGCAGATGAAGAATGCCCGAGAAGAAGAGCAACAAGCGGTGATGAAACAGATCATTGAGGACGGGGTTTGTCCTTTTTGTGAGGAAAACTTTGAAACCTATCACACCAAGCCGGTTCTCTTCAAAACCGAATACTGGATCGTGACAGAAAACGCTTGGCCATACAAAATGACCCGGAAACACTTCCTGCTTGTCTACCGACCAAAGCATATTGAGCAAAGCAAGGAAGTTGTAGGACCTGGGTGGCAAGACTTTACTGAAGTTGTTAGTCGCCTAGAGAATGAGTTTAGTCTATCGTACGGAACTTTTCTTATGCGTTTTGGGGACATGGAAAAAACTGGAGCGACAGTTAAGCATCTCCATATGCAACTTATCCAGTCTGATCCGGATAACCCCGACTACGATCCAAAAACTGGAATTTGGACAAGAATAGGATGACAATGTGGCTACCTGAGAAATTAGGTAGCCACTTTTACTATCTTAATGCTCGCGCTCTTTAGAATATTTTCTGCATCTGATAAAGAATATCCC